>JACNJF010000088.1:0-13592 GCA_014382695.1 Gammaproteobacteria bacterium
TAATTAGTTTAAAAAATCATTTACATGCGAATGATTCTTATTTACTATCAGTTCACGTTTTAATCATCCGAGGATAGAAAATGCATTGCGATAAGAAATCGACACCAGTCCTGGTGCAATTCAACAAAGTCATCCTTGGCAGCGGAATCAGCAAGCCAGGGGTTAAGGCCGTCTGCTCCGGCCAATGTAAAAACTGCCCGAATAACACACACAATAAATCCTGATATCAGCCCCGACCAGATCCTGCCCAACGGCTGCTTTCCATCCTGAATGCAGCCAGGCATGAGATGGTCTGGCCTTATCCATTTTAATTATCACCAGAACCCTGCCACCGCTAAAGTGCTACGAAGCTAAAACATCCCGGCAGACAAAATCACTTATGCCAATACATCGGTAATTTTGACCCCGTTATCCGCGATACCGGTTTGTACCAGCTCTATAAACTTACGTTCATAGCGGCGTAGATATTTATCCCGGTTATACGCGATGCGGGTGGTTTCCCACGGGAACAGACGACTTAGGTCTTTTATCTGCAGGTCACTATCGGTTTTTTCTGAATACGCAAAGCTGACGATGATGCCAATGCCGAAGCCTTCCCGCACATAGGTTTTAATCACATCCGTATCCGCCGCACTGAGCACCACGCGCGGCTTAAGACCGAGCCGTGCAAAGCTGTTACGGAAATGCCCACCGCCGGTAAAGCCATGCACATAGGTGATGATCGGGTATTCACACAGTACATCCAGGCTGAGCGGATGCCGCTCCAGCAGCGGATGCCCGGCAGGCGCAATCAGGCTGCGATTCCAGCGGTAGCAGTTAAGCGCCTCCAGACTGGGATGATTCGCCAGCTCTTCGGTACAGAACGACAGATCCACCGCATCATTGGTCGCCATCTCCACCAGTTGTCTGGGGTTACCCTGATGAATCTGTACCGCCACATCCGGGTACAGGCGACGGAATACCCGCAGCACCGGCGGCAGTACATAGCAGGCCTGGGTATGGGTAGTGCCGATACGCAGGGTGCCACTGCCCTCTTCTACATAATCCTTGCCGATAGATAAGATGTTGGCGGTATCGGCCAGCGTTTTCCGTGCATGATGTAACACCTGCTCTCCTGCCAGAGTCAGGCTTTTAAGGCGTTTACCCTGCCGATTGAACAACACCACGCCAAGCTCGTCTTCCAGACGGGTTATGTGCTGAGAAACCGCCGATTGCACCAGATGCAGCTGATCGGCCGCCTGGGTCACGCTGAATCCACTTTCGGCCAGTGCCACCAGTGAACGTAATTGCCTTAATTCCATATCATGCTTCTTGATCATTAATCATATTTGATCATTTTACATGATTAACTCGCTCACTCAAGATGTGCTTCATCCGGGCCATAGCCCAGCAACTTTAAACTTGTATGCAGGTGAATCAGATGAAAACGAATGTAATAACAAAACAGGCCGATGACTCGCCAGGTCTTGACGAATTCCAGCTACTGCGACTGTCGCAGGCAATACAGGGGCTGAGCAGCCCGCAGCTGAGCTGGGCGAGCGGTTATCTGGCGGCCATCAGTCAAACACAACCAGCGCATTCCCCGGTTGCAGCCATTCGGGTGACGATTCTGTATGCCAGCCATACCGGTAACGGGCGCACCATTGCCGAACAACTGGCCGATGATGCCAGCGCCAGAGGGCTCGGTAGCCGGGTACTCTCGATTGCCGACTTCAAACCACGCGATCTGGCTAAGGAGCAAATCGTCATTCTGGTGATCAGTACGCATGGCGAAGGCGAAGTGCCAGAATCTGCCGCTGAGTTTCATCGATTCCTGTTCAGTACGCGTGCACCGCAGTTAACCCAACTGCATTTCAGCATATTTGCTCTGGGCGATTCCAGCTATGCGTATTTCTGTCAGGCCGGAAAAGATATCGATGCACGTCTACAGGAACTCGGTGCAAAACGCCTGCTGGCACGGGTCGATGCCGATGTCAGCTTCCAGCAACAGGCCACCGACTGGGGCCGTGCAGTGATCCAGCAAACCAGTGAACTGATTCCCTCAGCTGCCAGCAATGTCGTCAATCTGAGCGCCAGACATAACACTGTGCGGATCAACCGTGATCATCCATATGCGGCCACTGTGCTGGAAAATCGCCGACTGACCACCGATGATGCGATCGCCGATGTGCGACATATCGTGCTTCAGATTGATCCACAGGTTCTGCCGTATCAACCCGGCGATGCGCTCGGCGTATGGCATAAGAATGATCCGGCGCTGGTACAGGAAATTATTCGTGCAGCCGGCCTCGACTCGGAA
Source organism: Gammaproteobacteria bacterium (assembly GCA_014382695.1). Classification (GTDB taxonomy): domain Bacteria; phylum Pseudomonadota; class Gammaproteobacteria; genus JACNJF01. The sequence continues at coordinate 2,300 of JACNJF010000088.1, forward strand.
CAGACGGTGACTATCGATGGCACCTCGCTGAGTTTAACCGTGGCTCTGCGCGACAGGCTGGAACTGACCCTGCTGCACCCGTCGGTAGTCAAAAACTGGGCCAGCATAAGCGCTGTTGAAGCCTTACTCGATCTGGCCACAGAGACTGAGTCCTTACGTGCCTATGCACAACAGCGTCAGCTGATTGACCTGCTCCGCGAATACCCGGCTCAGCCCACGGCGCAGGCTCTTGTGGACAGCTTACAGCCGCTCCAGCCACGCCTCTACTCCATCGCTTCCAGCCAGCAGTTACGGCCGGACGAAGTACATCTGACCGTATCCGCCCTGCACTATAGCGCGCATGGCCGCGCGCATCAGGGCAGTGCTTCGGGTCATCTGGTCGATCGTCTGGAGGAGAATGACGTCATCGGCGTCTATCTGGCAGAGAATAAGCAGTTTCGCCTGCCCGAAAATAAGGCGACACCGATCATCATGATTGGAGCAGGCACCGGTATCGCGCCCTATCGCGCGTTTTTACAGCAACGCCAGGCGGATGCTGCCAGTGGTAAAAACTGGCTGATCTTCGGCAACCGCCATTTTCGCCGTGACTTTCTCTATCAGCAGGACTGGATCAACTTGCGTAAGGCCGGATTTCTAAACCGGGTAAGTCTGGCATTTTCACGGGATACCACGACCCGCGCCTACATTCAGGACCGTCTGCGAGAAGACGGCGAGGAACTCTATCAGTGGCTACAACAGGGGGCACAGCTGTATGTCTGCGGCAGCATTGCCATAGAACAGGCGGTGCGCGAATCGATCGGCGAGATCGCAGCGCTGTATGGCCCGGCCGATGCAGACCATGCTGAAACCTATATCGACAAGCTGCGCGCGCAGGGGCGCTATCTGAGAGATGTGTACTAATGGATATCCAGCTCAACCCAAACGAAATCATCAAGGCCGAAAGCAATTTTCTGCGCGGCACCCTAAAACAGAGTATTCAGGATGAGCTAACCGGTGCACTGAGTGCAGAAGATGCCCAGATCAGCAAGTTTCATGGCTTTTATGAACAGGATGATCGTGACAGCCGGCTGCTACGCCAGAGTCGCCTGCTGGAACCGGATTTCAGTTTCATGTTACGTGCCCGACTGCCCGGTGGTGTATGCAGTGCCAGACAGTGGCTGGCCATCGACTCCATTAGCAAGCGTCTTGGCAATGGCTCGATCCGCCTGACTACACGCCAGACCTTTCAGTATCACGGCATAATCAAGCGTCATCTGAAGCCGCTGATTCAGCAAATCAATCAGTCGATGATCGATTCAATTGGCGGCTGCGGTGATGTCAATCGCAACGTTATGTGTAATCCGAACCCGCAGCAATCGGAGTTGCATGCCGAGGTTTACCAGTGGGCACGCCGGATCAGCGAGCAGCTGTTACCGCAGACCCGTGCCTATCATGAAATCTGGCTGGATGGTGAAAAGCTGGAACAACCTGAGCAGGAAGAGCTCTATGGTAGCAACTATCTGCCACGCAAGTTCAAGACCGCGGTTGCGATTCCACCCTATAACGATGTTGATATCTATACCAACGATCTGGGGTTTGTCGCCATCGCCGAGCACGGCAAACTAGTTGGATTCAATGTCCTCGCCGGCGGCGGCATGGGGACGACGCATGGCGATCGCAGCACCTTTCCGCGGTTGGCCGATGAGCTTGGATTCATCGCCGTGGAGAATGTACTGAAAGTCGCTGAAGCGGTAGTCACGCTGCAACGCGATGAAGGCAATCGTGTCAGCCGGCGTCATGCACGACTCAAGTATACGATTGAAAGACTCGGCGCTGAGCGTTTCAAACAGCTACTGGAACAGCGTGCACAACTGCAATTTAAACCGCCACACGCGGTTACTTTCAAACATCAGGGTGACCGTTATGGCTGGGTTCAGGGGAGTGATATGCGCTGGAATCTGACCCTGTTCATCGAAAACGGGCGCATAGAAGATAACCAGAATAGCACGCTGATGAGTGGATTAAGGGCCATTGCAGGGATTCATCAGGGTGATTTTCGCATCACCCCGAATCAGAATCTGATCATTGCCGGTATCGCTGAAGAGCACAAACCCGCAATCCAGGCTCTGGTCGCTCAGTTTGGGCTGTGTGATGACAGCATCAGCCCGCTGCGCCGGAACAGTCTGGCCTGTGTCGCTTTTCCGACCTGCCCGCAGGCGATGGCGGAGGCGGAACGCTACTTCCCGCAATTGCTCGACCAGATCGAGCAGCTGCTGGCTAAGCATCAGCTTTCTCAACTCGATCCGGTGATTCGCATGACAGGTTGTCCGAACGGTTGCGCACGACCTTTCGTAGCCGAAATCGGCCTGGTCGGTAAAGGACCCGGTCGCTACAACCTGCTACTGGGCGGGGATGGCCGCGGCCAGCGACTGAATAAACTGTATCGCGAAAACCTGAATGAGGCCGGCATTCTAACTACACTCGACGCCCTGTTCACGCAGTTTGCACAACACGCACTGCCAGATGAACGGCTGGCAGATTTCGCGATTCGCAGCGGTTTAATCCGGGCGGTGGTTAACCCGGTGGTGGATTTCCATGAATAACGAAGACCTGATCAACAGACTACTCGGCGGGGAGCAGCAGGCACTGGATACCGTCAACCTGCATCTGGAAACCTTAAGCGCAGAACAGCGCGTACACTGGGCGCTACAGTTTCTCCCCGCGACTCAGGTGCTGTCTTCCAGTTTCGGCATTCAAAGTGCCGTGATGCTGCACCTGCTGACTTCGCTGAAAGCCGATATTCCAGTGCTGCTGATCGATACCGGTTATCTGTTTACCGAAACCTATCAGTTTATCGACCAGCTCAGCGAGCGCCTGCAACTCAATCTGCAGGTATTTCGTTCGCAACATTCATCCGCCTGGCAGGAAGCGCGCTTTGGCCGATTATGGGAGCAGGGTCTGGAAGGATTGCAGCAATACAATCAGATCAACAAGGTAGAACCGATGCAGCAGGCGTTGAGTAAACTCGAGGTTGGTTCCTGGTTTGCCGGCCTGAGGCGTGAGCAGTCCAGCAGTCGCGCGGATCTTCCGGTACTCAGACTGCAGGATGGCCGATTTAAAATGCATCCCCTGATCGACTGGAGCAATCGCGATGTGCACCGCTATCTGACCAGGCATAACCTGCCCTATCACCCGCTATGGGAACGTGGCTATGTTTCGGTCGGCGATCATCATACCAGCCAACCGTTAACCCACGGCATGCAGGAAGAAGACACTCGCTTCTTCGGCCTCAAACGAGAATGCGGATTACACGAATAATTTTTTTAACCCCTACTTCTGGAGTATTACTATGAACAATATCGTCTGGCATCAACATACTATCGACAAGCACACACGAGCGGAGCAAAAATCACAGAAACCGCTGGTGATCTGGTTTACCGGCCTGAGTGCATCGGGAAAATCCACCATCGCTGGAGCACTGGAACAAATCCTCACCCATCAGGGTTATCACACTTATCTGCTGGATGGCGATAATGTACGCCACGGTCTGTGCAAGGATCTCGGCTTTTCCGATGCCGATCGTAAGGAAAATATCCGTCGTGTCGGCGAAGTTGCCAAGCTGGCGGCCGATGCTGGCCTGATCGTGCTGGCAGCGTTCATTTCACCGTTCAAGGCTGACCGCCAGATCGTACGAGAAATATTACCCGAGGATGAGTTTATCGAAGTGTTTGTGGATGCTTCGCTGGAGGTCTGCCAGCAGCGAGATCCGAAAGGCCTATACGAGAAAGCCCTGCGTGGTGAAATCAAAAAATTCACCGGCATCGACAGTCCTTACGAAGCGCCGCAGGACCCGGAGATTCATATCCATGCCGACAGGGACAGTGTAGCCGAGGCGGTTAACCAGCTGCTAGCCTATCTGGATTCGAGTGGAGCGTTAAAATCCGGTTATGAGCCGGTCAAAATCAGCGCCTGAATGTATAGTTCAGTGACCTGATTGCTCTCAGCTACAGGGAAGTAGCTGATAGATTAGATTCGCTGATCTAGGTTCAACTCGTTATTGAAACAGCTGTCTGCATCAAATTCTGATGACAGAGTTATCCCCATCGATTCCATTATGGGTGTAATGATCCGCTTCCCAGTCGTTTTCCCAGGTGTTTTTATCGATCAGATAGCGGAACTGATACTCGGGTTTGTCGGTATCGAGCTCAATCACGGTGGTAAAATCACCATTCTTCAACTGATTCATTGGGGTGGCCGAGTAATCCCACTGATTGAAGTCACCAACCAGATTGATCGATTGCGCAGAATTTGCGACTTCTTTGGGTACACGAAAAGTAACTTTGCAGGCGGGGCGGGATTTTAAATACTGTTTTTTGATGCTCATGAGCGAGTCCTTGGTGTGAGTTTAAAAACAAAATTAAGTAGATAATTTAGTCGCGCATTATGCCAGCGAGCATTGACAGTGTTAATACCCAATATTAATTATTTGAAATATAATTAATCAACGCTCCTTTTTCCCCATCGTAGTGCGTACAGGCACTACTTCGGCTCATTCGGCTCATTTTGCTGACTCATAATAAGCTGCTGCTGCAGGGGTGTTAACTTACGGAAAATCTCCATTTTTTTCAAAAACTGATCAAGCACGTACAGATTGCCCAGGCTGTCAAAGGTAATTCCGGTAATCAATGAGTACTGCCCGGGTAAATCGCGTTGCCCGAGCTGCCCAATCGGTAGCAGCAGTTCTCCCTGCGCATTGAATACCTGAATATTGCCAAACTGGGCATCGCTCACATACACGTTATTCTCATCATCCAGCGTAATACTCCGCGGTAGTCCGAATTGCCCGAGTGCATTACCTGCCTGCCCCCAGGAATTCAGCACGACGCCCTCCGAATCCAGAATCTGAACTCGGAAGTTACCGGTATCCAGCACATACAGATTATCATTCTGATCGATAGCAATATCGGTGGGCAGGTTAAACGTCCCCGGCTGGTCGCCCCGGTTGCCGATGCGCTTAACCAGCTCACCTTTGGCATCCAACTTGACGATCTGGTGTACATCACTATCGATGCCGCCACGATCCACTGCATAGATGTATTCTGCTCGCTGATCCACCGCCAAACCAGCCAGCTGGGTAGTAATCCCGCTGAGTTGAAAGGATGACTTGAACAGGCCGATTTCATCGAACACGATAATACTGTTCCGCCCACGATCCGCGACATAGATATTGCCATTCAGATCTGCGGTAATAGCTACAGGATTGACCAGCTTGCCTTCATAGCGGTAGCCGAATTTAAAATAGCGGCGACGGATCAGATCAAACACATGCACCAGCGGATTATCCGAATCCACCAGATACAGCATGCCTTTCGTTACCACCATGTCGAGCGGTCTGGTCACCACATATTCCGGTGGCACTGCACCAACCACGAATTCACGTAATTTTTGCTGATCGGTTTTTTTGACAAAGTCCTGCGTACTGTAAATGCTCATCAGATACTCGTAACGCGGCACTTCGGGCAGGGCTGGCCAGTAGCGTTGTTTGCTAGTGTTATCAGTCACCTGCTGGGTACTTGCGCAGGATATTAAGAATAGAGCCAACAGTGGGATAAGGCAGAGTTTCAACATGGTTTACTGGTCACGGACAAGATTTAATTTTGACGAATGGTCTAAACGGGAACTGTATTAATCGGCAGCAGCTTTTACAAATTGACCCAGGTCAATTACCGGCTGGTATTTATCCTTAGAATACCAGCCTTACCCTGCTATCTGCAGCTACTTTATAGCGTGAGTGAACCGCAACTGGAGCTGGACGATAACAATCGTATGACATTCGGCGCTAAACGATCACCACGGCTGTCACTAATACCAAACAAGTTTATTTCATTTATCGGACTGTTGCTATGTCTACGGGTCCGATTACTGCCTGAGGAATCAAAGTGGAACTAGTCTGCCCTGCGGGGAATTATCAGTCTCTAATGAAAGCCGTCGATAACGGTGCGAATGCAGTGTATATGGGTCTCAAAAATGAAACCAATGCGCGTCACTTTGCCGGCCTGAATTTTTCCGAATCGCAAATCTCCAAAGCGATTGACTACGCGCATGCCAGAAACTGCAAGGTGTTCTGTGCGATCAACACTTACCCGCGCGAATATAAATGGGAGCGCTGGGCCTATGCAGTCGATCAGGCGATGGCGCTCGGCATCGATAGCCTGATCGTGGCGGATATCGGGGTGATGGATTATATTCGCTCCAGATCCACTGACTTCCCGATTCATCTGTCGGTACAGGCTTCATCCACTAATCTCGAATCGCTCAACTTTTATCATCAGCAGTTTGCGATACGCCGCGCGGTGTTGCCACGCGTGCTGTCACTCGCTCAGGTTGCCAAACTGGCCCGCACTGCACCGGTCGAAATTGAAGTGTTTGGCTTTGGCAGCCTGTGTATCATGGCCGAAGGGCGCTGTTACCTGTCGTCCTATCTGACCGGAGAATCACCCAATACGCAGGGGGTTTGTTCGCCTGCGGCTTATGTGCAGTGGGAAGATAAGAATGGTGTGCTTGAGTCACGCCTGAATGGATTACTGATCGATCGATTCGGTGAAAACGAAAACGCCGGTTATCCGACCCTGTGTAAAGGCCGTTTCGATGTGAATGGGCATGTCGAGCATGCACTGGAGGAACCGACCAGTCTCAACACGATGGATATATTGCCGGAACTGATCGAGTCCGGTGTGGTAGCAATCAAAATCGAAGGTCGACAACGCAGTCCTTCCTACGTAGCGACTGTCACTCGGGCCTGGCGGCAGGCAATCGATAGTGTCAGCAACGGTGCCAGCCGGGTTGCCCCACAGACCATCAATCAGCTCGCCAGTCTCGCTGAGGGCCGCCAGACGACCATCGGTGCCTACGAAAGAAACTGGCAATAGGGCCTCCGCCCGCACAGGACAAAAGCATGAAAATATCACTCGCCTCCGTACCCTATTTCTGGACCAGAGAAGCCTATCAGGCTTTCTATCAGCAGGTCGCACAAAGCCCGGTCGATATCGTTTACCTCGGTGAAACCGTGTGTTCCAAGCGACGTTCGATGAAGCTTCAGGACTGGCTGGATATTGCCAGCCTGTTAACCAGCGCTGGGAAACAGGTGGCTTTATCCACCATGACCCTGCTGGAAGCAGATTCTGAACTCAAGTATCTGGGCAATATCGCACGCCAGAAGGATTACCTGATCGAAGCGAATGACATGGCGGCTGTGCAGGTTGCCCAAAATCATGCGAATGCCTTCGTCGCCGGAACCGCGATCAACCTGTATAACAACCGTGCTTTAACCCTGTTACACAATGCCGGCATGCAGCGCTGGTGTATTCCGGTAGAACTCGGACAGCAGGATTTAGAGGCCATGATCCCGCATGCACAGGCACTCGGCATTGAACTGGAGTATCAGGTATTTGGCAGAATGCCCCTGGCTTATTCGGCACGTTGCTTTACTGCGCGTCATCATCAACTCGCCAAGGATGACTGTCAGTTGAAATGTCTGGATTATGAACAGGGACTACTGGTAAAAACTCAGGAAGGCGATAGCTTTGCCCAGATCAATGGCATTCAGACCCAGTCTGCCAAAGTCAGTAATCTGCTCGATCGCTGGCAGGAACTGGCCAGCGCCGGGATCGATATCTTGCGCATTGTCCCACTCAATTCGGCCCATACCCTGCAGGTCATTCAGCAACTGTCGGATATGATCAAGACGGGATCAGCCGATAATATTTCGCAGCAATTAGGCGCAGAATACGAATTCTGCAACGGCTACTGGCTGCAGTTGGAAGGCATGCAATACGTCCCCCTTGAAGCTCACACGCAGGTCTGAGCTAAGCGTTATTCGCCCAGCACCCGCTGTCGATAAAGGTCAATAATTTTCAGCATAAATGGCGGAATCAGTTCAGGATTCAGGGTATCGATGGTGTTTTTGGCATGATGCGCGAGCTCGGTATCCCCATTGATCTTTAATTTACGCTGGAAAAACAGCGTATCCGGATCGACTTCCTGCTGGATCAGCTGGATCGCATTCAGGCTATCGATGGAAAGCGTTGCATCCACTGGAACCCGCGCCAGACGGTCAAAATGGGTACACACAATCCGACCCTGCTGATGGCTCAGGCCAACAAACAGTCCGGCATCGATAATCTCCACCTGCAACACGCGTTGCGAAAGAAACTCAAAATCCCCTGCCGCCAGCTGTTCAGCGAATACCGTGTTGATCAGTTTTTCCACCACCAGCTGGTTCAGCTTCAATGGCATTCTGGTCGCAACCCGGCTAAGCAGCTGCGGGCGGATGAATCGAGACAGTAGTGGGTCCAGCGTTTGCTGTAAATGGGTGGTGACGGTGGCCAGGTTCATAATATAAGCGAGCTGATTTTTAAGATTTGCCATGGTAGCCAGCGGGTTAGCTGATCACCATGACGTAGATCAGTTGCGCTTTTGAATAAGTACCTTTGGTCGAATCTTTTGAGCCACGTGGAAAAATTTCTAGCGGAATTGACATAGATCAATTTTTAAAGCAAATACACTATATATAGTGCCTCACACAAATCGAACAACAATATATAGTAAAACCATAATGACCAGGAGAGCACAATAATGACCACTGAGGTGAGCTGCGAAATTATTTCGCTACCACAACGACTGATTAAACGTAATGGATCAGAGGTTGAGTTTGATAAGAGCCGCATCGAAAAAGCGCTGGAAAAGGCCGGACAGGCCACTACTGAATTCGATGGGCTGGAGGCACAGTTACTGACCCATCAGGTGGTCAAGGTATTGAGCCATCGCTTCGGTAACCAGCTGATACCCGATATCGAAGTGGTGCAGGATATCGTCGAGCAGGTTTTGATTTCTGCTAATCATATCGAAACCGCGCGCGCCTATATCGTCTATCGCGAACAGCATAACAAGTTGAGACAGGATAAACGTACGCTGGTCGATGTGTCTTCGTCGGTCAATGAATACCTGGATAAATCCGACTGGCGCGTGAATGCCAACGCCAATCAGGGCTATTCGCTGGGCGGTCTGATATTGAATACCTCCGGCAAAATGATTGCGAATTACTGGTTGAGCCATGTCTACCCACCGGAAATCGGTGAAGCACATCGTGAAGGTGATGTGCATATCCACGATCTCGACATGCTGGCCGGTTATTGCGCCGGCTGGTCGTTACGCACCCTGCTCAACGAGGGATTGAACGGTATTCCCGGACGCGTCGAAGCGGGGCCACCAAAACACATGTCCTCGGCGGTTGGTCAGATCGTTAACTTTCTCGGCACCCTGCAAAACGAATGGGCCGGAGCTCAGGCCTTCAGTTCTTTCGATACCTATATGGCGCCGTACATCCGCAAGGATAATCTGAGCTTTGAACAGGTACGCCAGCAGATTCAGGAGTTGATCTATAACCTGAATGTGCCATCACGCTGGGGCACGCAGACCCCGTTTACCAACCTCACCTTCGACTGGGTGTGCCCGGAAGACCTGCAGCAACAGATTCCCGTTATTGCCGGCGAAGAACAGGATTTTTGCTACGGTGATCTGCAGCATGAAATGGATTTGATCAACCGCGCCTATATCGAAGTGATGATGGCTGGTGATGCCAAAGGGAGGGTTTTTACCTTTCCGATCCCGACCTATAACATTACCGAAGACTTCATCTGGGACTCCGAAAATGCCGATCTGCTGTTCGAGATGACCGCCAAGTATGGCCTGCCCTATTTCCAGAATTTTCTGAATTCCGAGCTCAAACCGAACATGATTCGCTCCATGTGCTGTCGCCTGCAACTCGACCTGCGCGAACTACTGAAGCGTGGCAACGGGCTGTTCGGATCCGCTGAGCAGACCGGTTCACTGGGTGTGGTCACCATCAACTGTGCGCGCCTGGGGCATACCCACCGAGGCGATGAAAGCGGGCTGATGCAACAGCTGGATCGACTGCTGGTGCTCGCACGTAACAGCCTCGAAATCAAGCGCAAGGTGATTCAGCGTCATCTGGACGCCGGCCTGTTTCCGTATAGCAAGCGCTATCTCGGCACCCTGCGCAACCATTTCTCCACCATCGGGGTAAACGGTATCAATGAAATGCTACGCAACTTCAGCGATGATACTGAAACCGTGGCTACCGTGCAGGGTAAAGTGATGGCGGTCCGTTTTCTGGATCATATTCGTGCCCGTATGCTGGAGTTTCAGGAGTTGACCGGCAATATGTATAACCTGGAAGCGACACCGGCGGAAGGCACCACCTACCGTTTCGCCAAAGAAGATCTAAAGCGCTTTCCGGATATATTGCAGGCCGGCACCAGTGAACGCCCGTATTACACCAACTCTTCACAGTTGCCGGTGGGCTATACCGATGATCCATTCGAAGCACTCGAAATGCAGGACGAACTGCAGCGCAAGTATACCGGCGGTACGGTATTGCATCTGTACATGAATGAACGCATCTCCAGTATCAAAGCCTGTAAAAAACTGGTGCAGCGTTCACTCGGCAAGTTCCATCTGCCGTATATCACGATTACACCAACCTTTTCGATCTGTCCTGAACATGGCTATCTGAGTGGAGAGCATGAATTCTGTCCACGCTGCGATGAAGAACTGATCGCCAGTAAACAGTCCGCTTTTTTATCCCAACAATCAACAACGGAGCATACACATGCACACAACACCAGCCATTAATCTGAAAGATGAAGAACGTACCCGCTGTGAAATCTGGACACGCGTGATGGGTTATCACCGTCCTTTAACCTCTTTTAACCCCGGCAAACAGTCCGAGTATGCAGAGCGTCTGTTCTTTAATGAACGTAAAAGCAGCTGACTCCGATCCGGTGGTGGTTGGCGGATTGACCCCGCTGACCACCATCGACTTTCCCGGCGAACTGGCTGCAGTGCTGTTTCTACAGGGTTGTCCCTGGCGTTGCGACTATTGCCAGAACGCTGGCCTGCTCGCGCGCAAATCGGAATACACTTTAGCCTGGGCAGACATCATCGCTTTGCTGGAAAAACGCCGCGAGCTGCTGGATGCGGTTGTATTCAGTGGTGGAGAACCCACGCTGCAACCCGGACTGGAGATCGCCATCAGGCAGGTGAAAGCGATGGGCTTCAAGATTGGCCTGCACACGGCCGGGATCTACCCGGAGCGCCTGCACAAAATTCTGCCGCTGCTGGACTGGGTTGGCATGGACATCAAATCGGCTGCAAGGGATTATCCCAGCATTACCGGTGTCAGCAACTCCGCTCAGCGGGCCTGGAAAAGTGCCCGATTGATCATCGACAGTGG
>JACNJF010000088.1:14008-46471 GCA_014382695.1 Gammaproteobacteria bacterium
TTAAGCGCATGTTTTTCATTTAGATCGTAGCGTAACGCGAGTGTATTTCTATGCTGCTGAAGCAGTGTCGTCCAGGCATAGTAAGGGTCGCTCGGATCTACATCCATTTCCGCAAAACGATAATGCAAACTGGTGACTTCATTAATGCGATAACCTGTCTGTAAAAAATATGCCGTCGCGTTATATTTTCTGCCAGAGTCATTCACCCGGTGTCCAACCCAAAAAAATTCCGCATTAAACTTCCAGTGTCCACTCCGATACTCAAGATCAATCCCGGCAATGCTTTCATCGAGGTGATTAGCGGTGCCAAAATCAGCCTCATTCCGGTATATAAACCCTGCCAGCTCCCAGTCTTTTTGATCTGGAAAGGCACGAATTCGCAAAGAATAGCCGGGTGAGATAGCACCGCTCAAACTATCATTCGGTTCAATTTCGAGGTGCCTGAGTCCTTCATGATTGGTTTCAACCTCAATCGTGTGATCACTATGCAAGGTCGTTTCATAGGCATAATTGAGAGACTCAGTGTACACCTGTCCACCAGCCATAATCCCGACTACATGCAACGGAAATAAAATTTGGGTCTCATGGTATTCAAGAAAAAACGGGCGTGTGATGGTATCGCGTAATAAAGAGCCATGGTGCTGAGTACGATTGATATTACCTAACGGTGTATGAAACCGTCCCAGCGCCAGATAAAACGCGGGATCAAACTCATACTTCAGCGAAAAGCGCTCGACATGCTTTTCCAGATGGGCTATCGAATCATCATAAACGAACTCAAAAAGACCCGAGAATTTTTCAGAGAACTCATGTGCCAGAAAAAAATCAAGCAACCCGGCGACTGACTTTTCATCCAGTTTCTGATTATTCTGATCAATCACCGTCACATCGCCAAACACGCCATAAAAACTTTTTGCCTGTGCCGACTGAACTGCCAGTCCTAAATTCAGGACAACTAATAAAAAAACGAATTTCATTCTTCTCCCCGGGGATTCAGAGCTGCATTATTGAGCACTTTTAAATGGCTTTTAAGATAGTGACTTTCGATATAAGCCACCCTGTTTTTTTTAGCCGAAATCCAGTTAATCAAATCTTCTATCGACTGCAAGGCAGGGGGCGGAAATCCTTCTCCCCGGAAAACCCGAATGGACCAGTAGGCGGATAGTTTATTCCCGCTTTTACCGACAATATTGGCGTAAAATTGATCTCTTAATGGATGCTGTTCAAATAAATCGGCGACTTCAAGCTTTACCCCGGAGACCTGATAGATTTGTTTGAGCCATAACTGGCTTAATTCTGTTACAGTTACTGAACTGATTTCACTATCCTGACGGGTAACCACCAGCAAATCGGCTGCAGACAGCGTGCAGCTAAAACTGGCCGACAAAAATATGATCAAACAGCAGAATTTCATCAAAATTAATTCCCACTATTCTCCGAATTGATTGTATAAATAACCGTTATCAGCATAATTTTTAACCACACATTACCTATTAACCCTGATCAACTAATCACCTGTTATTTTAGAAATGTATTCTCAACAGATGGAATTAACTTTTTTATACCTGGCTTTAGCCTGTTATAGCGCATTCGGTGGCGCTGCGTTATTTAGTAAATACCGCGACCAGCATCATAAAGCTCTGCTACTACTCGCCATCACCGGCCTGATCCTGCATAGCACCAGTATTACCATTCGCTGGATTAGAATCGAGCACGGCCCCTTTATTAATCTGTATGAGATATTAACCAGCAATGTCTGGAGCCTATCTCTCGGTATCACCCTGTTCCTGTATTTCTTCAGGCGCTGGGCCATCATTTTTTACACCCTGATACCCGTCATCTTCATCATGATGCTATGGCTGTTGACGATCGATGCAAAGGATACTTTTCTACCACCTACCTATAATACGGTGTGGCTGTATTACCATGTCATCTCCGGCAAACTGTTTTTCACCCTGCTATTTTTGGCAACGGGGCTGGCAGTTCATTCGCTCAGAACAAATCCAAACCAGAAAACACAAACCCGGAAACTGGCGTATAAGTTTCTGGCGGTTGCTTTTATCGCCGAATCCTTCATGTTGCTGTTTGGTGCGATCTGGGCGCAGGACGCATGGGGACGTTACTGGGCCTGGGATCCACTCGAAACCTGGGCATTTTTAACCTGGCTAGCACTGGTTTTCACCCTGCATTACCAGATAAACTACAAGCGCAACAAGATTTTTGGCTGGTTAATAGTAGGCTGTTTTATAATGGCTTTTTTAACATTTTATGGGGTACCCTTTATTTCAACTGCACCTCATAAGGGTATGATCTAGAATAGAAGCACGAATGTTAGAACCACCTGAAACCACTCTTTTCTCTAACGCTTAAACGCTAATGTAGCACGCCAGCAAAAATTATTTATGCGAACTAGCCCCCAACAACTAAAAAAACAGTTTTTCATGGCCTTGATGCTGATCGCTGCGGTGCTGGCAGGCGGCTGGCTAATCAATGTCCTGATGAACCCATCCCCATACCAGGACAGGCTTGAGCCCACCCCGCAAACCATCGACCAGCACTTTAATCAGGGCCTAAGTTACATGCTCGACAAACAGTACCATCTGGCCAGTGTCGAATGGCAGCAATTACTGGTACTCAGTAATACGATGCCAGAAGCCTATGTCAACCTGGGTTTTTCACAATTTGAACTGGGCCTGTATCAGGCCGCGCTGGATTCTTTTAATCAGGCCATGGAGATTAATCCGTATCAGGCGAATGCCTATTATGGGTTGGCTATCTGCTTTGAAAAGCTGGGGGACATCCCGGCCGCAACCGGTGCCATTCGCAGCTTTATTCATCTAGCGAAGCAGGATGATCCCTTTGTGCGTAAAGCCAGATCAGCCTTATGGGAGTGGGAGGCGTTAACCACGGTGCCGTTATCGGAGCAGGCACCCGCTGAAAGTTCTGAACTCAAAAACAACCCTGAGCAAAACCTGCCGCTGGAAAAATCAGCGCCTATACCCAGTAACGAAAATTAGTTGCCTGTCAGCAAGCGTCGATATTTCTGTAAATATTGCTGCAGTTGTTGACGATCCGACGAGGTTAACGCCTTATACTCAGGACTGGACAACTGTTCGACGATCAGCGCAATTTCATGACTGCGATTTTTTTCTTTCAACAGCCATTGATCCATAAGATCAATCATGCGATGACTGTTTTCAGCGTCCTGCTCAGAGTTACTGAAGTCACGCCGCTGCAACTTATCCAGACGCTTAGAAAAATCCGTAACCGTCTTGCGGATGTAACGCCCCCATATAACATTAGCCAGATACAGCGCTATCAAATTGACCAGTAAAAACCCGCCCATCATCCATCCCGTCAACATGAATATGGAGACCCAGCTACTGTCAGCACCTTTGCGATGGATTTGATACAACTGCTGCTCAATGATCTGATCGATACCTTGATACATGAAAAAAAGTAACAGGCCCACCAGCACCAGCTCCATGATGATCAGAGCGAGCAATAGATACCCCTGAATTTCCCGATCGGTATAAAGCTGCTTTCTTCGTTCAGACATCAAGTTGAATTAAATTCGTTTACGTTAAACTACATATCATGACAGGAGTAGCAAAGCTTTTCACCTGTATTGTCCATGACCAGTTTGCCGTGCAAATCCGAGTAACCTAAGTGACACGAGATACAGCTGATTTTGCCATCGGGTAAAGAAATTTCTTTGGGCAATAATGCTGCCGGATGATAGCCGCCATAATTGACGCTATCTCTATATTGCATACCAATCGGATGCGCGGAGTTGTCACTATTATGCTGCAACACATTGGTGGAAATCTGCACGTTCAAATTTTCTACCAGGGTATCGTGACAGGACATACACTGAATCGAAAAACTGTCTATATTGCCCTGCAACGAGGCACGTGGATCAAGATGCCCGGATAACAGCAACGAGGTGCCCCCATCTTTCATACGCGCGAAAAAATTTTTAGTATGGCAGGACAGGCACAGCGGTTTGCCGATCAGATTAACTCGAGGCAGACCGGGCTCGGTGCTATGAATGCTATGACAGGTGCTACAGGTCAACTCCCCTTTCCAGTCCAGTGGAAAACTTGCTGGCGGTTTTTTTGACGGTTTCAGGCCGGTAGGATGGCTGGCGGTAATCGCGTTTTGATGGCAGCCTTTACACAGTACCTCCTGAGTCGCCACCAGAGTTTTGGCATTCTGTTGATTGATTACTCCACGTACCAGATGGCACTTGTTACACGGCATACCTTGCGGGTGAACATCCAGCGCATACAGATCAGCAATCAATCCACGGTTAAATACACATAATAGGAAAATGTAAATATGGGCGGAGTATCGCTTAGTCATGGCTTTTGACTGATCAGCCGATTTTTTAATTGATCCAGAAGCTGGCTGTATTCTTCAGTGCTAATTTCTCTGTTTTCTGCCAGTCGCTGCTCGATAGTATCAACCAGAGCGAGCTGGTCTCCATAGTAGCCATGCATTTCGGTCACCACCTCTTCCAGCTTGAGAGAAAGCTGCTGAAACTGGTCATCCTCTCGCAGCTTAATGATGGCGACCGGCCCGTACTCAATCTCCATCTCAATATTTCTGGCAAAACGGTATAACGGCCCTGCCACTCTGGCACTTGAGTAAAGGGTTATCAGCCAGGTGATCAGCGCGGCCAGCAAGACAATTAAAGTGCCACTAATCAACATCGCTATAATCAACTGATCCTGATTACGTGCAGTCGCCTGAATCGAATGAAAATAATCACTCTGTGGAGATTCGCCAAATACCAGAAAGAGCATGATGACCAGTACCAGTGTCGCCAGCAAACTGATACCTATCGCAACTTTGGCGGTAACACGGATATGCGACTGCAATGGCTGATGTAGCTCAGTCATCGCTGAGTCAGGTAGATGATTGTCAACCCGATTCACTTGTCGTTACTCTGCCGTCAGGAGCCTGATTTGGGCAAAATACGCGCTACGCCCCCATAACTACCCACCCAGAGCGTACTATCCGACTGTGTATCCATCGAAAAAATCGTATTTGAAAACAGCCCATCTGCGGTTGTCATGGTACTGAAGCTATCGCCGTTAAAACGTGACATCCCATTACTGGTTCCGATCCATAACACGCCCTGATGATCCTCATGCAGCATGAACACATGATTCGAAGCCAGACCGTCTTTAACCGTATAATTTTTAAATGTTTGTCCGTCAAAGCGAGCCAGACCACCACCCCAGGTACCCACCCAGACGATGCCTTCTTTATCCACTGCCAGAGCAACAATGTAGTTCGGGTTATAAGCTGTATTGATATCTTCCAGCCCCATTTCGATTTTTTGCCGTGCATGATGGCTGGAAACCTTGGCCGGATCGGTATTAAACTGATTGTCATCCTTCACCAGATCATAATCGGCACCCTGGCCATCCTTATGATTCCAGTTTGTCCATACCCCATTTTCAAAACGCGCAAGGCCTCCTTCCGTGGCAAACCAGACTTCTCCATTTTTGCCAAGATCGAGCCCGTATACCCAGTCATTCGGTAACCCACCTTTGGTGTTTTCAACGGTATAGGTTTCCCACGCAGAAGGATCTTCCAGACGCCCGCCACGAACCAGATTGGCACCCGACCAGGTCGCAATCCACATATCACCATTCGGCATCACCAGTACATCATAAACAAATGCATCGGCCAGCCCATCCGGCACATTGTAGATTTCAAATTTATCCCGAATCTCGTCATAGATTGCCAGACCACCGCCATAGGTACCGACCAGTATCTTGTTTTCGGTCCAGCGGCTGACATGAAAGATGCCATTCGCAAGCAGGCCATTACGCACATCAAACAGACGATAATCATCCGTACCCGGCATATAACGAATGACACCACCGGAAGTACCAACCCAGACCACCTTATCCTCCGCATAGATCGACTTCACGTTACGGTTGCCCACCCTGAAGTGAGTGAACTTGGTATTTTCACTGGCAGGTTTCGGCATCGACTGACCGCTTGCAACGGAGTTGAGTAAGTTACTGCCAATGGGAGGGTGACCGGGTGACAACTCAGCGCCGCTGGCAGAGATTGTCGGCAACTGAGCGGGAGGAGTCACACTCACGCTCTGGGCGGGAGCCACTGCGGCTGGAGTCGGCGCATTCGTGCTGATGTCTGCGTCTTTACTCTGATGTTGACCAAGCTTATATCCTGCTGCCAGGGCTAAAATCACCGCCACACCGAGTAAGGTAAATTTAAAATTCATATCGTTGCTATCTCCGGAATTCTGATTATCTGTTTCTAATGTTCTATTTCTATTTATTGAACTTAACTGTTCAATTTAATTACTTAGCAGGGGCTTTGACACCAATACGGGTAACACCACCGCGGGTGCCGATCCAGACATCGTCCCGATCAATCGCAATGGCATACACATCATTCGACGGTAAGCCACTATGCACGTTCCAGTTCTGCCAGCTGGAACCGTCGTAGCGCGACAGACCTTTATTCGTTCCAAACCAGTAAACCCCGGCTTTATCCTGCGCGATGCTGTACACAATGTTGCCAGCCAGACCATCTTTTTCCATCAGGTTTGTCCACTGGCCATCCTTTAATCTGGCAACGCCGCCACCCCAGGTACCGGCCCAGATCGTATCGTCGTGATCCGCCAGCATACTGAATACATAATTCGGGTTATAGGTTGGCTTGCCACTTGCCATGATGCCAAGGTCATGCCGGGAACGAGTGCCCAGTCCGGTATTACGACTGAACGGCAGGGCATCCGGATTGTCACCACCGATACCATTTTCATGACTCCATGAAGTCCAGTTACTGCCATCGAAGCGACTCACGCCACCCTCGGTACCAAACCAGATGATGCCCTTACTATCGACGGTAATGCCATACACCCATTCATTAATCAGCTCTTTGACATAGGTCTTGAATTCGCCGGTTTTGCGATTCAGATAATTAGCCCCGGCCCAGGTACCAATCCACAAACCGCCGTCCGGATCATTCGCAAAAGAGTAAATCCAGTAATCGGCCAGACCATGCATCGGAAAATAGGTCTTCCAGTCACCATCCTTAAAACTGGACATGCCGCCAGCATTGGTGCCAAACCATTTATAGCCATCTTCATCGATGCCGATGCCGAACACATATTCATTGGCCAGACCATGATCGCGAGTATAGGTATTGACCACCTGACGGTTTTTCAGATTGACTTCATGCACACCGAGCGAAGTACCCACCCACAGTGTCTCGGTTTTCGGTTCGACCGCGAGTGAGCGTACATACACCTCGTTACCGACTTCAAACACGTCCAGAATCTCGGCGCGAGGTTTGTGAGCGGGCACCGCTGCAGTAACCGGACTGACGGTCGCCGTAGCCTGTTGTTCAGGCTTCTGATCAGAACATGAGACGAGCATAAAGCTAAAAAAAGCCAGCCCAATGTTAAGCAGTATTTTCATGGGTAAAGGGTTCTCAGGTAGGAAATGACATCATAGATTTGTTGATCCTTCAGTCTGCCAATAAATGGTGGACAGGCGCTCTTACCGGTTCGGATACGATCCCGTAATGAGGTATCAGACTTGAACAGGCCGTCTCCGCGTTTGAAGCTGGGAGCACTCGCCATCACACTTACGCCCTGCGCACCATGACACATGGCACAATTACGATCATAAACAAGTTGCCCATCAATAGTACTGGCCGCCATCAGCAGCGACGGGAAAAGCACTACAGGCAGCAACCACAGTAGCAGCCGATTATTTTTTCGCATTTTGTTTCTCTTCTGTTTTTTGATTGAGCTGGAGGGTTAACTGCGTTGAGCGGTTGATATCCACTGCCAGTCCTAGCTCACCATTTTTATAAGCCTGCGCCAGACGCTGACTACACACACTATCACCAGCGGCATGACAACGTTGATACTGTACTTCCGCCTGCTGTGGATTTTGAGTGAATCCCAGAGTGCCATATTCGAGTGCCCTCGCATAAGCCCTCACCGCAGGCATATAGTTCTGCACTGCGGACTGGTGGATTAACTCACCGGCTTTAATCGTATCCACTGCCGTACCTTCTCCTTTTGCATACATATTACCAAGACCAAACTGACCCTCTGCATAGCCCTGCTCCGCAGCCTGCTGAAACAGCTTGAAAGCAGCGTCATCCTCTTCAGACTTGTCAAGGATATAGGCCAGTGTTGCCTGAGCGGGTGCGTAGCCTTTTTCTGCTGATTTACCGAGTAAATCCATGGCCTGAATCAGATTACCGACGCGAAAAGCCTCGATTCCCTGTTTGCCCTGTTCAATATAATCCGGCTCGGCAGCTGAACTCAGCGACGGCAACCACAGTAATGTGGCGATTAAATAATACATTGAGGCGTTCATTCTTGCGGGCATCTCAACTCGACTTCTGGTTATCATTCGCTTCACCTTCAAGCTTTCTATATAAACTGGAAATACCGATCCCTAACTCACTGGCAGCAGCTTTACGGTCACCTTCAGCGGCTTCGATCGCTTTTTTAATCACTTCAATCTCATACGCATGCAACTGCTGTTTAAGCGACCCTTTTACCAGACCGGGATAACCCATAACATTATCCTTAATATCGCTGATATTCTGCGGCAGATCGGTCAGCTCGATGCGTCCGTTTTCGCACAGTATCAAAGATCTGGCCACCACATTCTGTAATTCACGCACATTTCCTGGCCAGGCATAACTGAGCAAATGGGCCTTCGCTTCGGGTGAAAACTCTATGCCACCTTCCAGACTCATTTTTTTACTTTCCTTGACGATAAAGTAATCCAGCAATGCGGGCACGTCTTCAATGCGTTGGGACAGAGGCGGCAGTGGCACATGAAACACATTCAGTCGAAAATAAAGATCTTCCCGAAAAGTTCCATCGGTGACCATTTGCTCTAAATCACGGTTGGTAGCAGCAATGATTCGTACATTTATTTTACGCGCCTGTTCACTACCCAGGGAGCGCACTTCCTGATCTTCAATCACATGCAGTAATTTGACCTGCAGATTGAGCGGTAATTCACCGATTTCATCCAGAAAAATAGTGCCCTGATCGGCTTCGGCAAACAGCCCTCTTTTGGCTTTCACCGCGCCGGTAAAGGCACCTTTTGTATGCCCAAAAAACTCACTTTCCAGCAGGCTTTCAGGAATCGCCCCGCAGTTTACCGGAATAAATGAATTATTGGCACGGGTACTTTTCTTATGGATTGAAAGTGCAATCACGCCTTTACCCGAACCACTCGATCCGGTAATCAGCACCGTACTATCGGTTGGTGCCACCTTGCTCACCAGACGATCCACCAGTTTCATGGCCGGCGACACCATCTGGCAGACCTTTTTTTCCTGCCCCATCACCATTTCTCTTAACACTTCATTTTCAGAGCGTAAGCGAATGACATCAGACAGGTGTTCCAGCCGGTTCAACACATCTTCATTTCTGAGCGGCTTGAGCATGTAATCATAGGCTCCGGCACGCATCGCTTCGATCGCGGTATCTACTGAAGCATAAGCGGTCATCATTAGAAAGATGGTTTCTATGCCCGCACTTAATGTTTTTTCGACCACTTCGATGCCGTTCATATCGGGCATGCGGATATCACAGATAGCAACATCCACATCGCCTTTACTAAGGCGATCCAGCGCTTCGACCCCATTTGCGGCGACACTTACCGAGTGGCCGGCGCTGCTGGCTGTTTTAGACAGAATCTGTCGAAGGGCAGGTTCGTCGTCGACGATCAAAACTTGTAAAGATGGCATAGCGGTTAATCCTTGGGACTGTATTTAATGGGCAGTGAAACACAGACATTCGTCATGACCCCTACCTGCGAAGTTATGTCAATCGAGCCACGGTGACTGTCCAGCAACGATTTACACATCGCCAGACCGAGACCAGTACCCTCGCCGGGGCCCTTACTGGTAAAAAAGTTTTCAAATATTTTTGGCAAGATACTCATCTCAATGCCACAGCCATTATCCTTGATGTTGATGTAGATATATTCTTCATCAAAACAGGTGGATATATGTACCGATGACTTGCGTGTCATTACCTGCTCTACCGCATAGGCAGCATTACTCAGCAGGTTGATTAAAACTTGCGTGATCTGATCCTTGGTGCCATACACCGGCGGTAAGTCGGGATCCAGCACCACGCGTAAATCGATGTGCGACCAGCGCCCATCGTACTGAATCAGGCGACAGGTGGTATTTATCATCGCATTGATATCGAGCAGCTCCGTTCTGGCATGGCGCGAATAGGAAAACTCGGAAATATCCATGGTGATTCCGGTAATTCGATCGACCTCACCGATGACCTGATCCAGCTGTTTCGTCATTAACTGACGCAACCCCATATCCTTGATCAGTTTACTTAAATCCTTGATGTCACAAACCAGACCGCGAATCGCAGCAATCGGGTTGCCGACTTCATGCAATATACCGGACGTTAGCAATCCAATCTCTGCCATTTTGGATTGCTGGATAATCTTCAAGCGCTCCTGTTCCAGCTTTCGACGAGCATCCTTGATCTCGGTAATATCCTCCTTAATCGCAATATAATGCGTGATTTCATTATTCGAATCCTTGATCCCGGTGATTACCGCTCGCTCCCAGAATAACTCACCATCTTTACGCCGGTTATGAAACACACCATTCCACTGATCACCCGTAGAGATGGTATCCCACAGGTCCTTATAGTCTTCCGACTGGGACTCTCCTGATTTAAGGAAATTTGGATTTTTACCGACCACTTCATGCAGTTTATACCCGGTCACCTCTTCAAACTTGGGGTTAACAAACTCAATCAAGCCCTTGGCATCGGTAATCACCACCGCAATCGGCGCGTTTTCTACGACATAGGCATAGTTTTTACACTGCGTCTCACTGGAGCCGGTATTGCCAAAATCATCCAGCTGGCGCTGACTATTTTCCAGCGCATTTCGCACCAGACTCAACTCCTGGTTTAAATTCTTTTTTGATTGCTTGTCTTTATCTTTCATGACTCGTTGCCTACCTTATTAAGCGGCAAAACTATGCTTATTACACTTCCTCGTGCGACATCAGTCGTAGCCTGTATAGTGCCGTTATGTGCTTTTACAATATTCCAGCAGATAGCCAAACCAAGACCCGTTCCCTGCCCTTCCGGTTTTGAACTAAAGAACGGATCGAAAATATGCTCCAGAATTTCAGGCTGAATACCGATTCCGTTATCTGAAATGCGAATTAATAAATGCTCATCATCCTGTTGCTGCGTTTTGATCACCACTTTCGGATCCTTAAGATAACGCACCGCATCTAATGCATTATCCAGTACGTTACTGATTAACTGAGTCAGTTGATTGATTGAAGCGAATAGCGCAGAAATGGAGTAATCCAGATCCATCTGTATGTCGATTCCAGCCCAACGTTTATCGTAACGCACAATATTGCAGGTGCTGGTAATCATCTGATTGACATCCAGCCATTCAAACTCATCTCTTTTATGCGTATCAAAAACGGATAACTCACGGGTCAGGCGTACCAACCCTGAGGTATAGCCTAATAGGGTTTCAATATTTTGCAGGGCTTCTTCGCTTAAATGACTATCCTTATCGCTTTTCAACTCCTCTACCAGGCCGGAAATACAGGTCACCGGATTTGCGATTTCATGAGCGATACCACCGGCCAGCGAATCAATCGCGACCATTCTGTCCATGAAAGAAGATTTACTGCGTTGTATCTCCAGCGCATGCTCTCTTTCAGCCAGAGCCTTTGCCATATGGTTGACACCCTCTGTCAACTGACCGACTTCATCTTGACGGTAAACCGGCAGCGGTTTGCCTCGATAGCCCAGGACTATTTCAGCCGTACGTTGCTGTAGTGCCAGTAAATCTTTTTTCAACTTGCCGATAAACAGATTTATCATAGTACCCAGCAACACCAGACCGATGATGGCCAGGGTTAAAGTGATCACCACCATAGAATCATTTTGTGAGCGGTAATCCTCCACCAGACTCGCTAGACGTACCCGGTTAAGCGCCATCAATCGATCCAGTTCCGATTTGGTGCGAGCCAGATGGAACTGAATTTTTCTTAAATTATCGCTATTGGGTTCCTCCATCGACAATGGAATCGATTCGACCAGCATGCGGAACGATTCCGCCTGCTCCGGAAACCAGGTCTGTAAATTGATGTACTGCTCACGCAAGCCCGAAAAATAACCCACCACCATTTTCAGGTCAGACTGGGACACATCAGAAAACAACACCGTTACCAGATGGAATGCAGCCAGATCGGCCTGCACCAGAGCTTCCTGTGCCTTTTGAATTTTTTGATACTGTTCAAGTTGCTGCAGCGGTTTATGGCGCTGGTTGAGTACAAATACAGAGATAAAAGCGATATAGGAAATGAGCAATATATTAAACAGGTAGCCTTTGGACTTGAGGGAAGAAAAAGCACCACCTTTGGGCTTTGACTCGCTCACTATTACCGGCGTCTCAGTTCTGGGCTCAAAATCCTGTTTCATATTCATGCTCAGCCAGGACCCAGACTTTTAAGCGGATACTGGTCACCCTTATGAATTCTTTCCAGCAGGCTATGAACGGCTTCACTATTCCAGGGTTGTTCACCGACAATGCGCATAATAATAAGCCCCTCGGGCGAAATGATAAATGTTTCAGGGTAATTACGAATACCCAGAGTTTCGTAGGCAAGTTGCCGTTCAGCATCATGATAATTGTCAAAGTGTATTTGATGTTGAATCAAAAACTCACGCATCAGGTTTTTGTCTTCATCGACAGACACACCGATCACCCGAAAATGCTGTCTGTTCATGGCGTCATCCAGACCCTGTAGAGCGGGCATTTCCTTGCGGCAGGGAGGGCACCAGCTTGCCCAGAAATTTACTACCAGCGTTTTACCCGCTATTTGTGCGACGACTTCACCACCCATCAGCTCTGATAGAGAAGAGACCGGAAAGGTATCTCCTGGCTTCAGTCTTCCCCGAGCGCCAGAGTCACAGCAATTTAAAAATGAGAGCGAAACCAGTAAAACAATAACCCGGTTTACTGTCACGGAATAAATCGACATTACTTCACTGCCTCAATGTGATAAAAACCGGTCACAGTCATTGCATTACTCAGATTCTATAAAGTGATAACCCGGTCAATCTTTAAGGGCTCCCTGGTGCATCAGTAATCCTGCAATTGAGCCGGAACCTAACTGAAAAAATGCTAAAATAATCAGCGCACTACAGGTCAAATTTTAATCTGACATCAAGTCATGTAAGTATTGATCAAGCAATTTAGATGCCACATTGAAAATGCCGGTAATAGCACCCAGTACAGGAATTGATAAAAATCCGCCCAAGCGCAATTCTCTTATCCGGGAACTAACAGGGCTATATTCTCATTTTCGAGAGTGAATTGCACGATATCAGCATCAAACAAATCACTTTATTCAATCCTTCAGCGGATAGAATGCATCAGAAATATAATCAATAACGTGATCAATCTGCTCATGATTCAGTACCTGTCCCCAGGCCGGCATGGATGTATTAACCAGGCCGTTGCGAATTCTCTGCCTGAGTAAATCGCGCGACATGGTTGACATAAACACCCGATCTCTCAAGTCACGCGGGGAAGGCTCAAGAAAACTACCTATCCAGTTTTGCCCACTTCCATCCGCGGCATGACAAAAAGCACAGTTCTGCAGCCATAAAACCTTCCCACTGGCGGCACTCTCAGACAGCTCAGCCGTTTCTGGAGAAATATCGTGCTGTGCGTAAATACTGGCCGCGCTCACCGCGTCAATACGGGTATGTGAATAGTTATTGCGTGGATAGGAAATCGACTGCTTTTGCCATACCAAACCCTCATCAACCACACGTGAGCGATCATGGCAGGTGATACAGCTGGCAAGAAACAGTCGCTTGCCACTGGCCTGCTCCTCGGAAAGCTCTTCCCAGGGCTTATCCAGCGCAATTTCACCCGTTGCAAAAGGAAAGGCGATCGCATAGCGGGCATGCTCGGGCCATCCATTCTCGAGTGTATGATATTGCGTATTGAGCGCTCTATTCTGCATAAACTCAAGCCGGATAAAATCCACCACCGCCTCAATCTGCTGCGCATTCAATACGCGGGAAAAAGCCGTCATCGCGGTTTGGGGCTTACCCTCGGTAACCGCGTCAATCATTTGCTGGCGCGACAACTTATCGCGCGGCGTGGCCGTGAAATCGCGTGGCGACGGCGTTACAAAGGTTGCAGTAAGCGTGCGTGCATCACCTGAATACCCATGACAGAAATAGCAACGGAAATTATAGATTTCACGTCCCTGCTCAAGCCTATCTGCTGTTTTCGGCTTCAACGGCTGCTGCGCCGCCAGCAGACTTCCGTGCAACAATAAGCCACAGCAAAGTACCCACAGACTGCCTATCAATATCCTCACAACAAAGTCAGGGGATTAATGATCCTGAATATACTGCTGAAAAATATACTCACTCACATCTGCCAGTTGCTGGCGATCAAAAACTTTTTCCCAGGCCGGCATTTCCGTACGCAATTTACCCTTGGCTATAAAATCATACAGTGCAGGACGGTTCAGCGCAGCACGCGAAGAAGTATGCAGGAAATTTCGCGGCTTGGGATTGATAAAATAAGCCCTCGGGCCGCGCCCATCCCCACTGGCTCCATGACAGGCAGAGCAATTGCTCATATACAATGCAGCGCCGTTAATCGAGTCTCCCTGCAAGCCAAACGGCAGGGGCTGAGACATATCTGCACGCGCATTCGCGCTATCCTTCGAGCTATCAGCTGATACCATTTTTGCCGAACTGGCAGACATGAATGTATTGATAACATAATCAACCACCGTTTCTATCTGCGCCGGACTAAGTCGATGCTCCCAGCCGGTCATGGCAGTTTCCGCCCGTCCAAATGAAACCGACTTGATCATTCTCTGCCGATCCAGCTTGGCCTGAGTTTCCGCCGAGCTAAAATCAACCGGCGGAGGATTCAGCCCACTGGTGGCCCAGACCGCACCTTTCCCAGTATCACCATGACATACCGAACAGAAATCCGCATAGATTCGACTGCCCTCAGAGGCACTGGTAACAGTCGTCGGGAGCATAAATTTTTGCTGAATAAAGTTAGAAATTTCTGCAATCTGGGTATCGGATAGTCGCGATTTCCAGCTCGACATAGCCGTGCCGGGAACGCCATTTTTTATGGCCGCCATAATGCGCTCATGACTCAGCTCAACCGCAGATTGCGGGCTGGTAAAATTTCTGGGAGGCGGCACCATACCCTGCGTCGCATGACTTTGCCCATCGCCTTTATCGCCATGACAGACCGAACAGTAATCTTGATACAAAGCCCCGGCATCAACCTCAGCAGCGTTTACCGGCAACGTTAATACGGCTGCAATCACCGCAAGGGACAGGGGGAAAATAAAATATTTCATGCGCGAACCTTCAGCTTAATTCTTTAACTATTTTCAAATGATGTGACACAAACAACCTATATCAACTACTATTCAGAGCCTTTAAACCTGAATTAACTCGTTACTTTATGTAATTATTTAACCCAGCAAGTATAGTGCCATGTATTCCTATTTTCTGGTACTGTATTTGCTTTATTAAACCACTAAAAGCGTTTTGAGAAGATTTCCCGGTAGACATATGCAACTTACTAAATTCAGTACCGCCCTGTACCTCGCATTCATCCTGACCCTGATCAATGGATTGAGTGGATGTGCATCCACGCCCGATCAGGCAGAGTTCGTCGCCCCGGTATTCCCTCCTCCACCCGATGAAGCTCGGTTTTACTACCAGCAAACATTGATTAGTAGCGCGGACGTAGAAATAGAAGATAAAGACTCTGCATTTAAACGCTTTGTAACCGGCAGCACGCGATCAGGAACCGGCATGGGAAAACCATTTGGCGTGACCGTCCACAAGGGCCGAGTTTTTGTATCCGACACCCTGAAAAGAATGGTCATGGCATTCGACAAACAGAATGGAAAGTTTATTGAAATAGGCGCCTCATCCCCCGGTGAGCTATTCAAACCGATGGGGCTGGATGTCGATAGCCAGGGCACATTATACGTATGCGATTCCAGCATGAAACATGTTGTGGTGTACGATCGTGATGGCAAATACCTGCGCACCATTGGAAGCCGCGAAATGTTCAGTAGACCGGCAGGGCTGACAGTCAATCCGGAAGGAACCAGAGTATTCGTTGTAGACACGGGCGGAGTTAAAAGCGACTGGCACCGTGTCGTCGTATTTGACGCCTTAACCGGCGAGTTTCTCTACAATATCTCAAAACGCGGCAATGAAGAAGGTGAACTCAATCTCCCCAGAGAAGCGACCATCGCCAGCGATGGCAACCTGTATGTGGTCGACGGGGGTAACTTTCGCATCCAGGTATTTACCCAGCAAGGTGAGTTTTTAAGAACTTTCGGCACCATTGGGCGTCGAAGTGGA
Source organism: Gammaproteobacteria bacterium (assembly GCA_014382695.1). Taxonomy (GTDB): domain Bacteria; phylum Pseudomonadota; class Gammaproteobacteria; genus JACNJF01. The sequence continues at coordinate 30,486 of JACNJF010000088.1, forward strand.
CAGTTTTCCAGGCCCAAAGGTATAGGCTCTGATGCAGACGGTAATATTTACGTTGCCGATGCCGCCTTTGGAAACTTCCAGATTTTTAATCCCGAAGGACAGCTATTACTGCCCATCGGACAGAGAAACAGTATATTTGGAGCCGCTAATTTCATGCTACCTTCGGGCCTTGCAGTGGATGAAGACGGCAGGGTCTATATGGTTGACCAGTACTTCAAGAAGGTCGACATTTTCAGGCCTGCTTCTGTGGCTGAAAACCAGGGATTCTTTGCCCCTAAACCCGAGGCAAAGTAATGTACATCTATGACCCGACAGAAATCATGAATAGATTAATCGGCTCATTATTTATTTCCACAAACTTAATCATTACATTCATCAGGTAACCTCCATGAATAAAAAATCAAGCAAGCTGCAAACGCTATCCAGATCACTTCTACTGCTATCCCTGATCCAACTGTCTGCCTGCTCGGACGAAGCACCCACCGTTGCTGCAGCGGAATCGACTCCACCCCCCGTACAGAAAGCAGCACCCGTCGCCCCCGCAACTCAAACTCAAGCTACTGCCACCACACCAGCCGCTAACAATGGCATCGTTAAAAGCGTACAGCATCTGGGCGGCTACTCTTATATCGAAACAGACATCAATGGCAGCATCTTCTGGATAGCTTCAGCGATTACCTCGATTAAACCCGATGACAAGATTGCCTGGAATGATTACGCCATCATGAGGAATTTCACCAGCAAGTCGATGAACCGTACTTTTGATCAAATATTATTTGTCGACAAAGTAGTACCAGCCGCTGCGATGATAGCCACAGGACACACCGGCATAGTCACTGAAGCTATGGATGCCGCAGGTTATAGCTATATCCAGGTTGAAGAAAAGGGTAAAAAGATATGGCTTGCAGCCCCTGTTAGCAAAGTCACGCCCGGTCAAAGCATCAGCTGGAACGGATCGTCACCGATGCATAACTTTTCCAGCCAGTCGCTGAACCGGACATTCGATGAGATATTTTTCGTCGGCGCAATCCAGGTTAATCAGATTTAGATTCGTTACCCCTGCTCAGACTAATTTGAACAGCAGAGAACCGACTGCCATAAAATATAGACCACCCTGCATAAGCCTGCCAGGCTATGCAGGGTCTAACCCATTTTCAGAATACATAAGACGACGACCAGGTTGCTCGCCCCTCATTTGCAAACTTATTCCAACACAAATGTTCGAGTTCCAGAATAACCGCTTTATTCAACTTTCCAGATTATGGGAAATTAACTTAAGTTACTATAACTATGATCCGCCATTACCTCTTAGACAGAAACTGCATAACCGTAACGGAAGCAGGCTTTTAAGCCTTTTGGTGCGCCGCGCTATCAATCACACAACAGGTGCCATGATTAAATTCAACTCAATCAACCCTAATTGACACGTCCCGTGAACAAAAACAAGGCCAAAACAGCGATGCAGTTCACATATTTTTAATTAAAATTCTGTATGTATTTAATTAGATCTAAAGCTTATTAATGTATTTTATCCATTAATTTATAAAATATTAATAACCAGGTGATGTTTTACAATCTTATTCAAACCAACCAAAGCCCTGCTTGAGAAAATATCATCCCATCCAGCTCAATTTTTTTCCTAAAAACATTCGATTAATTGAATCTTTTCTATAACGACACCACTCGATCAGTACAGAACAGGCCCGCCTATCCTGTTTATGGGAATTATAGATCACTTTTATTCCCGCTTATGAGAGCGCCGGTCATCGTGAAGCCCCTACACGCCCTCAATCTGGCCCTATATTTAGCGTTAGAGTTAAATATTTCCATGCATTTTAATGAGGTTATTCACAATTACCTTCTTTTTTAGCACCCCATTCAATCATGGCACGATAGTTGCTCACTAATAACTCAAGGTAAGTTGATAGCGATATCAGCATATTTACTAAAATTTTTTCATTTTCCACTAGAGGTATTTACTATGAAAACCGGAAAGTTAATTTTCACCGCAAGCAAGCTTGCATTAGCAGCCAGTCTGCTAATGACGGCAGGCAGCGCAATGGCAGCAGGTATTGCCGACACCAGACATAACTTAGGTTCTGGTGGCGGAGTTAATGCAGTGAACTCATTTAGCGGCACCGCTGAGATTTGCGTATTCTGTCATACTCCTCATGGAGCAGATACTTCTGCGTCTGTTCCACTCTGGAACAAAACACTGGCAGCTCCAGCTTCCTATACAACCTACGATACATTAGGAACAAGCAGCCTTGACGGTGCAACCGCTCCTGTAGGTTCAGTGTCTTTAGCCTGTCTTTCCTGTCACGATGGTAGCCAGGCAATGGATACCGTATTGAATGCTCCTGGCTCAGGTGCAACAGTCGCTAGTTATTCAGCGGGCACCTGGACAGGTCCTGCAGCAACTACGACTCCTGTTGGCGCGATCACAAACAGTATCGTTAATCTGGGCAAAGATCTGTCCAATGATCACCCTGTTGGTATCCAATATGGTGGCGGTAACTTAACAGCCGCAACACCTGCTGCTGCAACTCGTGACCCAGACTTCAAGACTGCATCAAACCAGATCATCAATGGCAACACTATTTGGTGGGTTGATACTGAAGCCACTCCTAACGGAACACGTCAAAAAACGGATATGCAGCTGTACACTCGTACTGTAGCGGCTATCGATGGCGGTGCTTCTCAGCCTTTCGTTGAGTGCGCTAGTTGCCACGATCCACATACTACAAACTCTACCTTCCTGCGCGTTTCTAATGCCGGAAGTGCTGTGTGCCTGGCCTGTCACACCAAGTAAACTAATGTAACATAAGGCAGTTAAACCAGCCCTTCTCTGAGAAATCATTGAAGGGCTTTTTTTTGGCCGCAATAAAGATTCCGGCTCAATTTTTTATATTTCCCAAACTGAACTTTTAAATTTTGTCAAAATCTTAAAGCTATAAAATTCAACATATTTTATATTTTTAAGCAAAAAAATGAGTCAGGCTAATAAATTATCAATATATACCAATTAGAAACTCAAACCTTTGATTTTACTTATGAAATATTTTCAGTAATAACAATGGTAAGCTTACATTTTAGATACCACTGACAGACTAAATCGAATAAAATGAAAAATGTAAATTCTGATCTTCGAACGGTCGATGCGGACTCTCTCAGAACTGTAAAAACTAAAAAGGCTTTATTATGCGGTTAAAATCTTTCTTCAAAATCATAACTCTTTATCTGCCATTTATACTTTTCGGTAGCTTCTCACTCCCAGTACTTGGTGCAGAGTCCCCCTCCAACGATCAGGTCTTCGCACGCATCAACGATAGAACAATCCTGTACGGTGAGTTTATGGAAATTTTCCGTGGTGCGGTGCGCTATAAATATTACCATGGCGAAGTTCCCGCCAAAGAACTGGAAGAGTTTCAACTACAGGTTGGTAAAGACATCGTCGAGCAGGAACTGCTGCATCAGGACGCCATCAAACAGGGGCTCAAACCTAACAACAGTAAAATCCAGGCTGGGCTTGAAAAATTTGACGAAAAATACCGCAATGATCCGGAATGGAAAGTCCAGAAGGATAAAGTTCTGCCGAATATGATTAATAACTTAAATCGGCAAAATCTGATTGAACAAATGAAAATCAAGATTAAGTCGATCCAGGCACCTGACCAGAAAGACGTCCGCAACTACTACCTACAACATCCGGAAAAATTTACGGAGCCGAAACGGGTATGGGTATCGGTGTTACTACTATCTGTCCCGCCATCCTCTATGAGTCAAACCTGGATCGATGCTGAAAAAGCGGCCCAGCAGTTTAAGCAACGCATTGAAAACGGGGAAGCTTTCGCCGACATTGCAAAACAGTATTCAGGACACCCGAGCGCGGTTAATGGCGGAGATCTTGGCTATCTTCATCAGGGCATGCTGGAAGGTGACTCCAATATTGCAGTAAACAACCTTAAAGTAGACGAAATCAGCAACCCGGTGCGCGTACTCGAAGGCTATACCCTTTTTCGCCTGAATGGTGTTCATCCTGAAAAATTAAAACCTTTTGAAGAAGTTAGTCAGCGCGCTGAAGATCTTCTATACCGAGAGCTGCAGGATAAGAGCTGGGAGGACTACGTAACAAACCTGAAAAAATCAGCCGATATATTTATTAATGTTGATTTATACGCCAAGTCCAATGATTAACAGTCGTGCATGCGCATAATCGACTACTCCCCTGTTTAATAAAAAGCATAATCCTGATCATGCTGCTAATACAGGCCAGCCAAGCGACTACCCAGGTCCCGGTACGAGTCTATGGTGACTTAACATCAGTCTATAGCGAGCGTGAGTTTGGGGACGGCAATAGCAGCTCCAAAGGCTGGTTAAACATCGCCACGATCAATGCCAATAGTTATATTTGGCAACCCTGGTTTGCACTCATCAGCGGCGGGATTTCATTTGCCACGAATGAACAGCAGTTTAACGAAGAAGAGCCAACTCGAAGTGAGTTTATCAATGCTAAATTCCAGTTAAATCTATTCCCGAGTAGTCGCTTTCCTTTTACCCTTTACGCCAGTCAGAGTCAGAATGATTTAACCGACAAACTCATCAATCGCACCACCACCAGTACCATCATCGGACTCCGCCAGCAATATGACAGCCTGGACGGTCGGGAATCCTATAACGCCAATATTGAACAGACCACGCGCGAGGATATCGCTCAGGAAACCTTTTTGAGCGAGATCTTTAACTTCTCTGCAAGAAAAAGAATGGATGAAAACGATATTTCTGGCAGTGTTGATTACGCCACTACCGAGTCGCCAAAGAATAACGACGCCACCAACTATTCGGTCACCGGTCGCCACTCGTACTCAGGCAACCGAAATTTAAGCTGGGAAAACCTGGCTTCAGCCACCCAGTCTCACAGTGACTTCATTAATAATACGGTGGATACGGTTGAAAATCAGTTTTCCAGTTTTTTATCCTGGCGCCCGGAGGATAATAATAAACTCAACGTAACGGGAAACTTTCTAATCTCAGATTTCGAACAAACGACAGAACAGAAAGACCCTGCGTTACTGGATACCCAGGTTGCCAGAACCGATCGTCCATTCATAAACATTAATCAGGGATTGATTTATAACTATAGCCCACGAGTCACGCTAACTCAGTCAGCCAATGTGAGTCGTAGCCAGATTGGGGATGAAAGTCAGATAGCCGCCTCAGAATCTGGCAGTGCAGGATACAATTCTGAATCGGTCAAAACGTCTCAGGGTCTGTATAACTGGAATAGTTCCGCCAGCGTCAATCATACGCATGGAGATAGCATAGATTCTGCCACCAGTCTTTCTACTCAGCTGGGGCACTCGCTATCCAGGGACTATTTACTAACCCCGGAAAATAAGATTCAAACCAGTTTATCCCAGTCGATCGGCTACAGCACAGGAACTTCGCGCAGAGACTCCACCAGCCTCAATCACTCTGCCACCATAAACTGGTCCGAATCGACCTTCCTGAATAAGACTTCGATTCGCTTAACCGCATCAGACTCGCGTAGCAGCTCGTTGGATGAGTCGAAATTTCAATTATTGAACCTTCAGATTACCAATGACTATCGCTACGGCAGAAATACCACCCTGCTGGCCAGCATGACCCTGCAGAAAAGCTGGATTGAAACCAGCGGGGATACCAGCACATCCCAGAATAGTAATGGCCAGCTGAATCTGATTAAAACCCGCGTCTTTAATACCCCAGAGTTGACCTACAAATCCAAATTAAAATTTAGTGCACAGAGCTCCACCAACAATAGGGACTCGGTTGCAGCCAGTGATTCATCGAATGATAATTCATGGGAAAATGAACTGGTTTATCGAGTAGGACTTTTTGAGTCACGCTTTAAACTAGATTATGTTAAGAATGATGATCAATATGACAGATTAATATTAATACAACTAACAAGAAACTTTGGCGATTTATAACAGGAGCATAAACTATGAGTATTAAAATATTGGCATTATCGGTTTTGTTACCAATAATAATGTTTTTTTCCACACTTTCACAGGCCGAATACGGTGATGTAGTGATCAATAACTACTCTGAAGAAGCGGGTATGAGACCCGTCATTTTCCCTCACTGGTTCCATAGAATTCGTTTTCGTTGCAAGGTTTGTCACGCCGACCTTGGCTTCGAATTCAAGGCTGGTGGCAACGATATCAACATGCTCAAGATCATCGATGGTGAGTACTGTGGTGCCTGTCATAACGGGGAAATCGCATGGTCTGTCGAGAGCTGTAATCTATGTCATTCGGCAAAACCCGGAACTGAGACACAGGTGCATGAAAGCACCATATCAAAACTGTTAACCAACCAGAAACCCGCTGCAGCTAGCACCACAGGAGGCACAAAGAAATGAGTATTCAAAAACCAGGCTATAAGTCGCTTTATCTCTACCTGTCTCTGAGCATGGCACCTTTATTCTTGGCCTTTACCCCCCTGCAGCCAGCCTATGCTGAGGAAATTAAAAACGGAAAACAGGTATACGAAATCGGCTGTGCTGGATGTCACGCATCAGGCGTTCTTGACGCACCCAAGTTTGGCAATAACGCCGACTGGCTTAAACGTGAGCAACAGGGATTTGAAACGCTGGTCAAGCATGCCCTGAACGGTTTCAATAACATGCCCGCGAAAGGCGGTAACCCGGCCTATAAAAATGAAGAAATCATAGCGACCGTTGCCTATATGCTGTCCGAGGCCGGTTTCCCAAACTACGCTGATAGAACCGGGGTAAAAGCGGTTACCACAGCCTCCACTCCGAAACCGGCTGAAAAACCGGCTACTGTGGCACCGAAAAGCAAACCAGCAACGGCCACCAAGTCCTATAAAAATACCAACCAGTTTAATCGCCTGATGGCACCCTCTTCCGAATGGAACCCACCGCAGTCGAAAGATGGCATCCATGACCCGGAAAACGATGGTACAGAGATGTTACAGAAGCCAAGGGTCGCCTTTGAGCCTTTAGCCAATTCAACTTCAGGCAACCGGGTAGACTGGGTAAAAGCCTTGCATAATGGTGAAATAAACCCTCGCTACGATCGCGTTAATCCCGATGCAATGCCGGTAGTTATGGATCTAAATATTGTTCGTGAGGTCAAAGGATCAATGCCGAATGTTGTCTATCCGCATAAACAGCATACGGAATGGCTGGACTGTTCGAATTGTCATCCTGCTATTTTTATTCCACAAAAAGGGGCTAATCAGATTAGTATGGCTTCGATACTACTCGGGCAGAAATGCGGGGTATGCCATGGTAAAGTAGCTTTCCCTGTGTCTGAATGTCGGAAATGTCACTCGCAGGCCAAGACAGCAAAAAAATAACGACTACATAAATTACAGGTACGGAACGTCATGAGTCATTTAACATTTATACTAACAGGCTGGCTTTTTATAAGCACAGCATTTGCACAGGGTCTGGACACAGTAAATATCAATTCAGTGGACTTTGGTGAAGGAAATAACCAGCTGTCCATGAAATTTACGATGGCTCAGCAAATGTTAAAATCCAGCCTGTCTAAATATAATGAATCGGACAATAGCACGGATGCTAGCCATTTAATGGAAAAGGCACAGGCTAATTTTAGCCTTGCCATTAACCGCGCACATGAAAAAAACTGGCTGGAATGCAATGCCATTATCGACTCGGTAATCCGGGATCTCACAACGGCCTCTCAAATATTAAGTAAGAAAGCCTTTAATCAGAATGTCTACCGGGAAAATCTTAAACGGGTCGAAGCGTTCATTTTGCCCGAATGGTCAGAGGATATTTCACAGCAGGACCGGGATAGCCTCGATAAAGAGTCAAAGGAAATTGATAAACTGATCGAACAGGCAAAATTGTTTGCATCCAATGAAGAGTTTGAGCAAGGAACTTCAGAACTGTATAAAGCCTACCGTCTTAAGTCCGCTCTGCTGCAGAAAAACAAACATAAAAGTACCATTATTTATGGCTATTTATTTGATACCCCGGAAGAGGAATACGAGTATATGCTTAGCCGTAACCAGCACTTTCAGGGGCTTGTTGAAAAAGTATTAAACGAAAAAGCCTTTGATGAACAAACCAGCAGTTTAATCAATGTCTACCTGGATAAAAGTAAGTCAGGTACCTTTCAGGCTTATTCCTTTCAGTTGAATAACCAGCATAAGGAAGCCATTCAGGTGCTCGATCAATCGATACAGGATCTGTCGAACGCACTCAAGGTAATGGGAATAAGAATTTAGATAATTGGGATAATCACAATGTACACACTCCGTTATATTCTGTTGACTTCACTATTGTTGATCAGCACTCAGGTTTTGTCCGATTCTTCCGAGCTCGACCCTCGACTGGGCTCGGTAGATAAATTAATTAACACCTCTTCAGGTGCACAACAGGTTCTGAAAAGTGCCGACAATGAAGTGAAGGCTTTGCACAAACTGGCAAAAGGTCTGTTTAACCAGGCCCGGAATGAATACAAGATTGGCAATGATGAGGAAGCCAAAGCGCTGATCAATCAGTCCACTAAAACCATGTTTAAGGCGATACGACTGGCGACTCCCAGCTCACTCAATAACGCAAAACTCAAGGCCGACTACGACAAAAGAAAAGAGTCGATAAATACCCTGTCCAGCGCGTTTAATCGCATCGCAGATGAAAAGGAAAAATGCGATTGCAAGGATAAAACCAATGAGCAGATTAATACTCTGGTGATCCAGGCAGATAAATTACTGAAGGACGGACAGCACGTAAACGCCAGGGTTGAACTTGATAAAGCCTATCAAATACTAAAGGTTTCGATTGAATCCTTACGCGGTGGTCAGACTCTGGTCAGAAGTCTCAATTTCGCCAACCCGGAAGAAGAGTATCAATACGAACTGGATAGAAATCACACCCATAAAATGCTCATCAAGCTATTACTGGATGACCGGGCTAGCTCGGAATATACCCAGAAAAAAGTTGAAGAATTCACCAATAACGCCAATGCTTTCAGAGAAAAGGCAGAGATTTCGGCTCTGCAGAAGCGTTTTGAAGAAGCTATTCAGCAACTGGAAAGCTCCACCAAAGAACTGGTCAGAGCGATTCGCAGTGCTGGAATTTATATTCCCGGATAAGCCGTATTTAGCATGAACAAAAAGCTCATCCTAGGCATTTTACTGTTAACACTTTCAGCGGCCCTGTTTGCCCAGAAAGCAAAATGGGTGGCACTAAAAAATGATCAATTGCATGATCCGCAGTCACCAGCCATCCATGTCTTACAGCAACCGGCAGAAGCCCTCAGTCTGCTGCCTCCAGACTATACCGGTAATCTGGTTTCATGGGTTGATGCTTTACAGGAGCACTACATTGAGCCAAGATCAACTCTGTTTTCAGACACTCAGGTGAATACCCTGGAAATGGATATAGTGATGGGCAATACCGGCGAAATGCCGATGGTGATGTTTCCACATACCCCGCATACCGAATGGCTGGATTGCAAAAATTGCCACGACGTTATTTTCAAGGAAAAAGTAGGGGCAAACCCGATCAATATGTTTGCCATTTTAAATGGTGAATATTGTGGCCGTTGCCATGGTGCAGTCGCCTTTCCATTGACCGAATGTAACCGCTGCCATAGCGTGGCCAGAAATGTCTTCACCGGAAAACCGGGGGTGCAGCCAAAAGGTTTCATCCAGAACAGAAAGCCCCGGTAAGCCATACAGACCTGTATGAAAAACAAAACCACACATTCACCAGAATCTTTAGTCAGACGAATCATACTAAGCCTGTCTCTGGTATTTTTTATCAGTTTCTCAGCCCCCGTAGTTGCCGAGTATGGTGACGTCGTGATCAACAAACGTGCAGAAAAAGAAGGCATGCGACCGGTTATATTCCCGCACTGGTTCCACCGCATTCGCTTTCGTTGCAAAGTCTGTCATAACGAACTGGGGTTCAAGATGCGCGCCGGAGGCAATGATATTACGATGGGCGAAATTACCGAGGGTAAATACTGCGGCATGTGCCACAATGGTGAAATATCCTGGACCATCGAAAACTGTGATCTATGCCATTCCGGCTTACCCGGCCTGAAAAGTGCCATTCATGGTAGTAACGAAACATCAGGACCAGGAAGATGGTAATCAACACAATTAAATTTTTACTGCTTGTTAGCACGCTGCTAAGCGTATTGATGGGCTGCGCTACCACACCGGACAAGCTCTTATTCAGCATGCCCTCCAGCACTCAGGCTCAGCCAGAGCAGCAGATGATATGGCCAGATCCACCGCAGACACCCCGCTACCAGTATATCGGCGATTTACGCGGTGAATCCAACCTGGTTAAGGACGAAAAAAAGAAAGGTAGCCTGATATCGCGCTTCTTCTCAGCACTGGTCGGACTCGATAATGAATCCATCCCGCTGGTAGATTTGATCCGTCCACAACAGGGCACGATCGATCGACAGGGTAGAATTTATGTGGCAGACCCTGGCAAACAGGCGGTGTATGTGTTCGATGAAAAAGTGTCAGAGTTTTTTATCTGGAATGAAGACACTTTGAATATTCCTTTTAAAAGCCCGGTGGGGATCGTCAGCACCGACGACAGCATCCTGGTCACTGATTCAGAGCAGGGACTGGTGTATATTTTGAATCTGCAGGGGCAGCTCCAAAATACGCTCGGCAGTGGCATCCTAAAAAGACCCACGGGCATAGCGTTTGACCCGATTCAGCAGCGTGTATTCATCAGCGATACTAGTGAGGACAATATAAAAATATTTGACCTGCAGGGAAAGCTGCTTAGCACTATCGGTAGCAGAGGTGCACAACCGGGAGAGTTTAATCGCCCCACTTTCCTCCAGTTTCACAAGAATAAACTATACATTGCGGATTCGCTTAATACTCGAGTTCAGGTCATTAACCAGCAAAATGGTAACATTCAGGTTATCGGAGAACGCGGTCTGTATATCGGAAACTTCAGTCGCCCCAAAGGCATCGCGATTGATTCCGATGACAATATCTACGTGACCGAAAGCTATTACGATTATGTATTAATTTATAACGCTGAGGGCGAATTTTTGATGTCGATTGGAGGCTCAGGCGATCAGCCTGGCGAATTTTCCCAGCCTACGGGTGTGTGGATAGACCAACAGGACAGACTGTTTGTTTCCGATATGCTAAACAGCCGGGTATCTATATTTCAATATCTAGGAGGCCAATAATGCAAATATTTCAGCTGCTCAAAAAACAATTTCGCCAGGCCTCTTTAACCCTTGGCATGACGGCCCTGCTCGGCACTACAGCTCTGTATGCCGCAGATCGGATCTCTGATATTGCCAATACCAAGCATAACTTTTCAACTTCTGGTAGTGGCACCGTTAAAGCCACCACTGAAAGTCAAATTTGTGTTTTCTGTCATACCCCGCATGCGGCGGAAGCCTTTCCCCAATCGCCACTCTGGAACCGTAAACTATCCGGTGAAACTTATACGCCCTACACCTCTAATTCGATTGATGCGAATGATATTGCCGCAACGCCGGGGGGTAGCTCCAAACTCTGTCTGTCCTGCCATGATGGCACCATTGCTATTGGTAATGTCAACGTTGCCAACGGCCAGGCTAATGTCAGCATTACCCTGACCGGCACCGGTGCTGGCGGTATAATGCCATCAGGAGCCGGTGACACGACTGGTTTTACACGCAAAATCGGCACTAATCTGACCAACGATCATCCGATATCTTTTACCTATAACACTACTCTGGCCACAGCAGATGGTGAGTTAAGAAATCCCGCCACTTCGGCCCATATCGGCAACCGCTCTCCCGGTAACACACCACTGGTACCGCTGGAAGCCAATCAGGTACAGTGTACCAGCTGCCATGACCCGCATATCCGCGACGTGGACATCACTAAAAACATTAAATTTCTGCGCCTGCACCGGTTTCAGGAAGCAACCCCTACCGGTGGCAACTTCAGCGATGCGAATGATATTATCTGTCTCGCCTGCCACGATAAACTGGGCCAGGCCTGGGCCACATCCGCTCACGCAGATCCACTTGCGGCGAATGAAACCTATAATACTGCTGCCGCAGCTTTACGTGAGTTCCCCGCCAATCAGCCGGTCTGGAAAGCCTCCTGCCTGAACTGCCATGACACCCATACCGTTCAGGGCGCTCGCCGCTTGTTACGCGAAGGCACCGACAGTGCATCAACACCGAAAACCGGTGGCAATGCAGCGCTGGAAGAAGCCTGCTATACCTGCCACTCCGCCAATGGCAATGTATTAACCGGCCAGGGTGGAGCCGGATTTGAAGTGCCGAATGTGCGCACCGACTTTACCAGCCTGACCCACATGCCTATCACCACCGCGGATCAGCCCCAGCCGACTGAAACCCACGATGTGTTGAATGCTGACCTACTCGAGGATAAGGCCAAATTCAACAACGCAAATCGCCATGTTGAATGCACCGACTGCCATAACCCGCACCGGGTAACCAAGAACCGACTGTTCAATAACACCGGCAATACCGCAGCAGCCACACACAATCACGCAGCAGGACATACCAATATTGCATCCGGTGCGTTACGCGGAACGACCGGAGTAGAGCCATCTTATGGTGCCGCCAACTTCATCCCAACCAATCTACCGCTGCTGTACACCGTGAAATCAGGTGATGGCGGCGCTGCAGCCAGTACTACCGTTGGCAGTGCCTATGTCACGCGTGAGTACCAGATCTGCCTCAAATGCCATTCCGATTATGCCTACGGTAATACACCGCCGAATCTGGGGAGCTCAGGTGGAAATACTTCATCCGGCACCAATGGTTTGACACAGTACACCAATCAGGCGATGGAGTTCCAGGCACCCGCCACTCATAGAGGGCAAACCACCACAACCAATTCTGGAGCAGGCGCCAACTGGAGCACCAACAATCACAGATCCTGGCATCCCGTGATGGGCAACACCGGACGTACCCCGGCTATTCGCGATGCAGCCGCAGATAACTGGCTAAGCCCATTCAATGGTGCTGCCGATATTGGTAACCAGACCATGTACTGCTCAGACTGCCATGGTAACGATACGGCGAGTGGAACTTCAACGCCCAGTGGCGGTGAAAACGGCAACCCCTGGGGACCGCATGGCTCCAATAACAACTTTGTGCTGAAGGGCGCCTGGAGTAGCACCACCGGAACCGGGAATCAGAATCACCTGTGTTTCAAATGTCATGACTACAATGATTACGCAACCAGAAATGGTGGTGCTAGTGGTTTTGGTGGTCCCAAGGACTCTAACCTGCATCAGTTCCATGCCGACAAAATCGGCCGTATGCGCTGCACCTGGTGTCATGCCGCGATTCCGCACGGCTGGAAAAACAAGGCATTCCTGGTCAATCTGAACGATGTCGGGCCGGAGGTCGGACTCACCGCCGGCACCCAGGTCAAAAACAATATCAGAACCCCCTATAACCGCCCACCGTATTACCTCAACGCGGTACTTAAGGTGCGCAACTTTGCCACCAGTGGTAACTGGTCTGAAAACAACTGTGGATCGAGCGGAGCACCGGGTAACGGTCAGAGCGGAAGAGACTGGATGAGAGATAGTAACGAAAGTTGTGAAAATCTACCTTAACTCTGAGGGCCGGGGAATTAGCGGAGTCTTAGCGTCCCCGCTACTCACACTGGCTTCGATCATCGCCCTGTTTGCATCTATTTCGCTTTACCCCTATCTAGCGGGGAGAACCCAGCTCACCCTGCTGCTGATACCGACAGTGGCATTGATGATAAATTTTCTTGCCCTACTCTTTGTGCGTGGCGCTTTTTCAGCCAAACCTGCACTTCTATTATTCCATTTCTGTCTTTTTTCTCTGGTCATTCTGGCCATCATTGGGCAGCTAACCTACCTGAAAGCCACCCTTGAACTCAGCAGCATGGAAGCTTTCGACGGCAGGCTGGAGAATGTAGAGGCTGGACTATTTCACGATTATCAGCTGGATCGCGAAAAATTCTCTAATCTGGGGTTTAGCATCAGTTACCGTCCGGGGATTAAGCGTGACAGCACAGTTAATCGCATCCAGCTGGAAACGCCTGGTCAAAAACTACGGGTGGTAGAAATTGGCGATCATATCCCGCTGGTACTTGGCCACTACCGACTGTACACCACGCATAACAAGGGTTATTCACCGCTATTCCGCTGGTTTCCAGACGATAACAGCCCTTCCCAGCTTGGCAGTGTGCATCTGCCCGCCTATCCCATAAATGAATATAAACAGGCGCGCGAATGGACGCCACCGGGCTCTCAGCAACAGCTGTGGACCATGCTGGTGATGGAAGAGGATGTACTTCCGGAAAATCGTGAATTCAATTTCAGTATCCCCTACCGGCACCATCTGGTAATACGCATCGGTGAAGATCGAAACGTGCTTAGAGTGGGGGAAGAAATTCGACTCGACTCAGGTATTTTACGCTATGAATCTCTGACCAGCTGGATGGGGTATAAAGTAGACTATGACTGGACGCGCCCCTGGTTACTGGCAACCTGCCTGATCGGGCTAGTCAGCCTGAGCCTGTACTACCTGAATAAACTCCGTCGGCTGTAAATTACCAGTTACGAGAATATAATTTTCCCACTTTCTCGCTTTCGGGACAGCCACGAGCCTTCATTTAAATTACACCCACTAATCATCACGTTTTAACTCCATTATCCAGCCCAATTTTTTATGGCTCAATTATTGCATAATTAAAGACAATAATTTTAAATTTGGCCCCAGTAATTAAAGCCATCACCCAACACACAGCTGGAAAGGATCCGATGAATCATAAAATCCTGAAATATTTATTTAAGCACCTCACCGTTTTAGCCTGCCTGTCTACGACGGCACTTTATGCAGCGGGCGATCTGCCTACTAAATTTAGCAATCAGGGCGGCATTAAAAATACTCGTCACAACCTGACTCAAAACACCCTGCCAAACAATGGCGGCGGTAATATGAACTCATCCAGAAATGACTATGGGCAGGTTTGTGTGTATTGCCATACTCCACACGGTGCAAATACAACCGTTAACCTGCCGCTCTGGAACCGGACCATCAATGCCAATACCTATACCACTTACGACACGCTGAACACCTCAACACTAACTTCAGATGTAGCCCAACCCGGCATCAACTCGCTATCCTGCCTGTCCTGTCATGACGGCACATTGGCGGTTGACTCGATCATCAACATGCCCGGTTCAAATGGCTACAGTGCCAGTCAACAGACCACACAAAGTGATGCGTTTCTGAATCAATGGGCGACGGTATTTGGTGGTAACGCTACCTCAACCCACGCAGGCCTGAGTGCCGACGGTACCGGATGTCTGGCCTGTCACTCGACTACAGCACTCGCAGTAATCGGCGGTACAGCCACCGACTTTAGACTGTTTGCGATTGGGACCGACCTGACCAATGACCATCCAGTCGGGATAGCCATGCCAGCAACAGGCGCGGGCACCGATTTTAATACACCGACTGCAACCCTTGCCAGTATCAGCTGGTTCGATAATGATGCTGACAGTCGACCCGACAGCAATGAGATTCGCTTTTACAATACAGGTTCCGGCCCCCGCGTAGAATGCGCATCCTGTCATGATCCACATGGTGTTTCACCTACTGGAATCGGTGGCACCATCAATGCCAGCTTCCTGCGCATCAATAATGCCGGTAGCGCGGTCTGCCTGACTTGCCATGTGAAATAGGCCCAAATCTAAACTCGTAAAACATATCGATAATTCTTTTGTATGTACTGAACTGAGGCACACTGCCTTCAGTTCAGTACGCTACTAAAATTAGATCGCTACCTTTGCTGAATCAATACTGCTCTACAACTTCCTGTCACCACTGACTACTCAATATTTTTTTAATCAGCCCGGTCGCACTACACCGACCTATTTATCTTTAAATAAACTTCTGCAAAATCTCGACTAAAGTCTTTTGATCACAACATAATTA
>JACNJF010000100.1:0-13720 GCA_014382695.1 Gammaproteobacteria bacterium
ACTATATATATATTAAAAAATTATAACTATTATCAATAAGTTGGAGACGGCCATGCACCAAGAACCGACAAGATTCGGGCAAATCATCGATAACATCGAAGAAACCAGTATTGCAGTTTGCCTGGGCCTGATGACTTTAATCACTTTTACTAACGTAATCATGCGGTATGTATTCAATGACAATATTCTTTGGGCGATCGAGGTAACCGTTTTTCTGTTTGCCTGGCTGGTCCTGATGGGTGCCTCCTACGGGGTAAAAAAACATGTCCATATCGGTGTCGATGTGGTCATCAATCTGCTTTCTCCGCAGGGGCGTAAAATCATGGCACTGATGGCGGTGGCTTCCTGCCTGTTATTTTCAGTTTTTCTGTTGGTCGGGTCGTGGAATTACTGGCTACCTTTTATTACCGAACGTGCCTGGCTGGAAACCGATGATACGCCGATGCCGCAATTCCTGATGTTTATGGCGGACTGGTTTAATGAGGGTGAGCGGTATGAAAAAATGCCACGTTTTATCCCCTATCTGGCCTTGCCTCTAGGTATGGCACTGATGACGCTGCGCTTTGTGCAGGTCGGCTGGAAAGTAGCTACCGGTGAAGTTGACAAAATAATTTCGAGTCATGAAGTGGAAGAAGAATTAGCTGAGGTAAGAATGGTCGAAGAGGATTTATCCGATTCCGTTAATCGTAACGGAGGAAAAGCATAATGGATTTATTATTCCTGTTTTTGATGGTCCTGGGCTTTATGCTGATCGGCGTGCCTATCGCTGTTTCGCTGGGCCTGTCCAGTATTATTTTCCTGCTGATTCACTCCGATACCTCGCTCGCTTCAGTAGCACAAACCCTGTTTGGTGCGCTGCAGGGCCATTACACATTGCTCGCGATACCGTTCTTTATTCTGGCCTCGGTGTTTATGTCGACCGGCGGGGTTGCACACCGTATCATCCGTTTTGCGATTGCGGTGGTCGGATCGTTTCGTGGTGGACTGGCGATGGCTTCGGTACTCGCCTGTATGCTGTTTGCGGCACTCTCCGGTTCTTCGCCAGCAACGGTGGTCGCGATCGGTAGTATCGTCATCGCAGGTATGAAGCAGGTGGGTTACACCAAGGAGTTTGCAGCGGGTGTAATCTGTAATGCGGGTACGCTGGGTATCCTGATTCCGCCTTCCATCGTGATGGTTGTATATGCAGCCGCAACCGATGTGTCAGTCGGCAGAATGTTCCTCGCCGGTGTTATCCCCGGGTTACTGGTCGGCGGCATGCTGATGCTGGGTATCTATGTTGTTGCACGCTATAAAAATCTGCCGGCACAGCCCTGGGCGGGCTGGTCTGAGGTCTTCAACTCTGCCAGAGACGCGAGCTGGGGGCTGATGCTGATCGTGATTATCCTGGGTGGCATCTATGGGGGTATCTTTACCCCGACTGAGGCGGCGGCAGTAGCGGCGGTGTACGCGTTCCTGATTGCCAATTTTGTCTATCAGGATATGGGCCCCTTCAAGACCGCAGGAAAAGGTGGTGCTATGCTGCTCTGGCGCGGAGTTTCTGTACTGTGGCATAAGGACACCAAGCATAGCCTGTTTGAGGCCGGTAAGCTGACCATCATGCTGTTGTTTATTATCGCGAATGCACTGATCCTGAAGCACGTGCTGACCGAAGAACGCATCCCACAGATGATCACCGAAGCGATGCTGTCGGCCGGCTTTGGTCCGATTATGTTTCTGGTGGTGGTTAACGTGCTGTTACTGATCGGTGGACAGTTTATGGAGCCATCCGGACTGCTGATCATTGTCGCACCTCTGGTCTTCCCGATTGCGATTGCACTCGGCATTGACCCCATTCATCTGGGTATCATCATGGTGGTGAACATGGAAATCGGGATGATCACACCGCCGGTGGGGCTTAACCTGTTCGTGACAGCTGGCGTCGCCGGGATGTCGATGGTGAATGTGGTGAAAGCGGCTTCCCCATGGTTGCTGATCATGTTCCTGTTCCTGATCATCATTACTTACGTGCCGATCGTTTCGACCTTCCTGCCTACGCTGATGATGGGGCCTGAAATCATTACCAAGTAATTAGCTAAGGATGTTCATGTGAACCTTGAAAGCCCCGCCAGTCGGGGCTTTTTTATGTCTGGCTTGTTGATTCAGTAATCCGGTACAGAGTCCGGGCTCAGTTTTTGACCGGTTTTTTACTCAGTTTACGCTGCAGGGTTCTGCGGTGCATATTCATCGCTCGTGCGGCTGCCGAGATATTGCCCTGATTATCCTGTAATACTTTTTGCAGATGTTCCCACTCCAGGCGGCGAGCCGACATCGGCTGGGTTTGCAGATCGGCGGCTACATCTCCTTTATCGTAATAAAAGGCCTGCAGAATTTCATCGATTTCGGCCGGTTTGGTGAGGTAATGGATGGCGCCTAGCTTGATCGACTCTACTGCAGTGCTGATACTGGCGTAACCGGTGAGCACGACAATGCGAATCTCGGGAGCAATGTCGAGTAGCTCCTTGATCACACCGAGGCCTGACTCGTTACCGATACGCAGATCCACAATGGCATATTCGGGATGATGTTCACGCGCCAGAGACCGAGCGTTTTCACTGTCATAGGCCACGCTGACCTGGTATTCACGTTTAGTTAGCGCCCGGGATAATACCTGACAAAAGACTTCATCATCATCCACCAGTAGCAGGGCCGGTTTTTGTGCGGGTATATTTTCTATGTTTTCTGACATGACTGAATTATAGCAATGGAAGTTGAACGAGGGTACAGCTTCCACCGGTATCGAGCCGGTTAAAGCTGACATTGCCACCACTGCGCCGAATGGTGGTTATCGCCAGATATAATCCTATGCCGAGGCCGCCGGGTTTGCTGGAGAAGCTGACCTGTCCTGCCATTGCTATCTGTTCGTCGGTGATGCCGGAGCCGTTATCCAGAATTTTTATCTGCAGGAATGGCTGTTCCACGTTGGCCTCGACTTCGATGGCTGCCGTGGCAGCATCCGCTGCATTGTTCAGTAGATTGAGTAGAGCCTGCGAGATGATCCGGTCATATAGTAGTTTTGCTCCGTCTGGTGGCAGCTGAAAGCGCGTCACTGCGCTGGCCTTTGGATATTGTGCCTGCCACTGCTGCATGATGAGTTGCAGGAATTCACTGAGTTCCATCGAATGACCACTGTCTGCACGCGAATCACCGGCTGAATCGGACAGTACCGCGAGAATTTTTTTACAGCGTTTGATCTGGTCACGCAGGATTTTCTGGTTTTCAAATAGCTCTGGATGCTGCAGCGGGTCATAGCCATCTGTAAGTTCTCCGGTGATGATGGCCAGACTGGCCAGCGGAGTGCCCAGCTCATGTGCGGTGCCGGCAGCCAGAGTGCCGAGCGAAATCATTTGCTGATCACGCAGCTCTCGTTGTCGCGCATCGGCAATATCCTGATTACGTTGTTTCAGCTCTTTTGCCAGAAAGGTGATAAACCAGGTGACCAGCATGGCGCTGACCAGAAAACCGAACCACATGCCGAGCACGTGCTGGTTAAAATGGCCTTCTCCGGTCATCGTGTGATGTTCATGGCCCCGGTAAGTGAGTGGAACATAATATTGCAGCAGCAGACTGTATAAAATGACAGTCACGGCGGTTAACAGCCAGGTAAGCCGGCCGGGAATCACGGTTGCCGCTATCGCCAGTGGGATCAGGTAGAAAAAAGTAATCGGGTTGGTGGCGCCGCCGGTAAAGTAAAGCACCAGCGAAAAGCACAGAATGTCGACCAGTAACTGTATAAACAGTAATTGATCGGTGATCTCTCGCCCTTTATAGATGAAAATACGGGTGACCAGATTTGTGCTGGCGAGTATCAGCATAATGGCGGCGAGCGGCCATACCGGGAGCTGTATATCGAGTAACCACAGGGCGACAAACATCAGGGCGAGTAAAAACAGCAGCATGATGTTTCTGAGCATATAGATCTGTCGCAATATGCGACTGGAACTACTAAAATTTTTTATCGGCACGAGAGGGTTTGTCCGGCTGCAAATTTAAGGGTGCCTATAGTAGCGCTAACTAGCGACAGTTCATAAAATAAAAACGGGTCCTACCGCAAGCTCCTGATGTCGAGCGGTGTCGCACAGGGGTGCGACAATTTGTCACTTTGCACACTTGACTTTAATCTCTAAACTCCCATGTATTGATTAAGTGGTTGGGTTTTTTGCAGAAAGCTTCAACCAGATTATTTCGTCCTTGAGTCCTGCGGTTGCTCTTTATCTTCCCCCCCTTTTGGTAAAGAGCAACTTCAGGGCTTTTTGTTTTTTGGCGTCGTGAAATAGTTTCGTTTAATCAACAGTAGAATCCCTAGCAATACTATTCCCGCCCAGGAAAAACTACCTGAAGCCCCGTAGTCACTATAATAATACGCATCGTCAGAGTACTCATCATGCTCCAGATCTTCCAGCGATAACGCAAACCCAGCGCCATCCATATCGACGATACGACTGGCTACAACACCTTCTTGGTAAAGGCTATACAGTTCGATCAATACATCGTAGTAGCCTGGCTGATAGCCTTCAATCAGTTCACTGATGACTTCATAGCGGTCATCGCTCGCATCGTAATGGATCTCAAACAGGTCACTGCTGGCATACTGTTTCCAGGCTCCACCCTGATGACTCAGATACAGCTTCGCATAAACCGTTTCCAGCGGGCTGTCGGTATCCGCATCGAAACTGATTTTAATACGATGAAAATAGCCATCGTAATCCAGATCACCACTTAGCTCAGCCTGTGCATCGTACAGGCTAAATAGTAGCGCCAGGTCCGTTGCATGACGGTATTGCAGGTTTGGGGCGCTTGGCGTTTGCTCCGCAGAATCGCGTGTCTTGAATGTTGTACTGAACTGTATAACGGGACTACTTTGCAGTTTTTCGGTCATCGTCATCGTGCTATTAGCTGGCTGAAGTGCGGCCGAACGGGTGACCTGCATGGGTTCTGCGGCCTCGCCCAGGCCTGCAAAGCAGGCCAGCAGTAGTAGTATAGGTGTGCGCATGATATTTCCCTCTGCAAGTTAATGTCTATGTGGTCTGGGCTGGTGCTGATTTTCACTGTAGCGCCCGATACTGTGACTGTGCTGACGCTGTTTTTTTGGCGGGGCATAATGATGGTTCGTCGGGTAACGCTGCGGGTAATGAGAGCGTCGCGTTTGGTGATGCTTTTGATAAGCGTGATGATGGCGGCCCTGAGCTATCGGCTGTTGATGCGATAGTAAGCTGTGAATTATTAGCGGTGCAAATGCACCGCTGTGATCCCGCTGATCAGCCTGGGCTGAACCGGTCAGTAAAAGACCGCACAGAGTGACTACGATAGCGGCTGATTTAATGCAAACTGCTTTAACTGGATTCATCATAAACTCCTGTTGGTTGAGGTGTGACAGGAATTTTAACTGTGCGTGAATGAATGCCGACTGAACCGCCTGATCTACAGCAATAAAACCTTGAGCGCTGTGAGCGGCCCTGACTAAGTCGCCGGTTAAGCGATGTCGTCCTGGGTTAAAAACCTGAGCTCAAAGTGAAGCTCATCGATGCGCTGGGTGATGATAGTGATGGGTTGGCAGCAAACTTCGCAATCTTCTATGTATTGCTGAATTTCTTCTGAATTCTCGATGAGGACTGAAATGCGCTCGCCACAGTAGGGGCAAAACTCAAAAGCTTCCTGTAGATCCAGCGTATTCATTTGGTAAAGACACCATGTCAAAAAAGGGGGTAAAGGCTATTATAGGGAGAGAGGTATTGTAGATGAAAGACTTTTACAGGAGGACGTGATGGCGGAAAAACAGACGCCACAGGATATACAACAATTGGTCGAGCGTAAGGTGCAGCGTAAGGTGGCGCACAAGGTCATGCTGGATATACATCAACAGGTTGAGCAAATTGAACAGCAGGAACAGCTCGAACGTCGTGCCGGCAAAGCTCTGCTGCCCGTGTTGCTGGGATTATTGATCATTTTATTGCTACTGCTGATGTTCTGGCCGGGTGCACTCGGAGCTCTTCTGTCGCTGGCGAGTTGATCATGCCGCTGGAGTTACTAGCTGTTTTTTTTGTCAGTTCCCTGTTGCTGGCCGTGGTGCCGGGGCCGGATAATATTTTCGTGCTAGGACAGTCACTGACCTACGGAAGACGCGCCGGATTGCTGGTGGTACTGGGCCTGTGTAGCGGGCTGATTCTACATACGGCATTATTAGCGCTCGGTCTGTCTGCGCTGCTGATGGCTTCTCCCCGGGCATTACTGTTGATCCGACTGTGTGGTGCCGCTTATCTGCTTTATCTGGCGGCTGTGAGCTGGAAAGATAGTGGGTGCCCGTCTGATATGAAAGTCCTTAAGCTGGGAGCGATGCAGCTGTATTGTCGTGGCATAATCATGAATACCTCCAACCCCAAGGTGGCACTATTTTTTCTGGCATTTCTGCCACAGTTTGTGGATCCGGCTTATGGTCGGATTAGCCTCCAGATCGTCGTACTGGGATTGCTTTTTATGCTATCCACCGTTCTGGTTTTTGGGGCGATTGCTCTGCTGGCGGGGTTTTACAGCGAACGTCTGCAATCTTCTGCTCCACATCGACGCTGGCTGAACCGGCTGGTGAGTGTGGTGTTTGTGCTGCTTGCATTGAACCTGATCGGGGCCGACTGCGACTGGTCGACCTGGCTGGCCGCTTTAGCGTAGTTCCTTCGGCAGCATAAAGGTGACGTTTTCGCTGAAACCTTTGGAGGTGACGTTTTTAGCGCCATTCGCACGCAGGTAGTCGATGACCTGCTGTACCAGCAGTTCAGGGGCAGAGGCCCCGGCGGTGACACCGATGCAATTTTTGTTTTTTAGCCAGCTGAGCTGAATATTCTCGGCACCGTCGATCAGATAGCCTTCGATCTGATGATAGGTGGCGATTTCTTTCAGACGATTCGAGTTTGAGCTGTTCTTGGAGCCGACCACCAGGATCAGGTCGCAGGTAGTGGTCAGGTTTTTAACCGCATCCTGGCGGTTCTGGGTGGCATAGCAGATATCATCCTTGCGCGGCCCTTCGATGGCCGGAAAGGTTGCGCGCAGAGCATCGATAACTTTTGAAGTGTCATCCATCGATAAGGTGGTCTGGGTCACAAAGCGTAACTGATCCGGATGCCTGATCTTCAGTTTATAGACATCCTGCACCGATTCCACCAGATAGATATGACCGTTATTGGACAGGTCATACTGGCCCATGGTGCCTTCTACTTCGGGGTGTCCCTTGTGTCCGATGAGGATGGTTTCGATGCCATCCCTGCTGTAACGACCGACTTCTAGATGGACCTTGGTAACCAGTGGACAGGTCGCGTCAAACACCTTCAGGTCACGCCGCTTGGCTTCGTCCTGTACCGCCTTGGAAACCCCGTGCGCACTGAAGATCACGGTCTGGTTGTCCGGTACCTGATCGAGTTCATCGACGAAGATGGCACCCTTGTTTTTGAGGTCTTCTACCACAAAGCGATTATGCACCACTTCATGACGCACATAGATTGGAGCACCGAACAGTACCAGCGCACGCTCGACGATATCGATAGCACGGTCAACGCCGGCGCAGAACCCTCTGGGGTTGCATAAGATAACGTTCATCAGTTGACCAGGTCGTCCTTATCATCGTCGTTATCAACTTGCACAATCTCGACTTCATAACGCACCACCTGCCCAGCCAGCGGATGATTAAAATCGACCAGTACCGAGTCAGCATGTACTTCGAGGATGGTGCCCGGCAGGGTTTCTCCGGATGGGGTGCTAAACTCGATGATCAGTCCCGGTTCGAGTTGGTACTGAGGGCCAAAGTCTGAGCGATCGAGTGAGTGGCGCATGTCATCTTCCGGGAATCCAAAGGCCAGATCCGGATTGATGTCGAGGGTCTGGCGGTCGCCTTCTTTGAGCCCGATCAGCGCCAGCTCCAGCCCCTGTGCCAGCTCACCACTACCGAGGCGATAGGTTAAAGGCTCATCGTTGAAGGTGTCCTCCAGTACTGTGCCATCGGTTAAGCCCAGGCGGTGATGCAGGGTGACGATGCTGTTGCGTGATATTTTCAAGATTCGCTCTGCGGTTGATAAGGTTTTTTAAGTCCGCTGGCGATCAGGATCACGGCGCCGACAAAAATTGCCGAATCAGCGATATTAAACGCCGGCCATGGATAGCTACCGAGCCAGACCTGAATGAAGTCGATCACATGACCGAGTATTACGCGGTCGATCACATTGCCGATCGCACCACCGAGAATCAGGGTGAGTGCGATGGCGGTGGCTTTTTCGTTTTTTTGCAGTTTTTTGATCCAGAAAAACAGCACGACGCTGATGACGATCGCAATCAGCATAAAAAACCAGCGCTGCCAGCCGCCGGCGTCCGCCAGAAAGCTGAAGGCAGCGCCCTTGTTATAGGACAGAAACCATTCAACATAAGGCACCACGCTGACCGCCTGATGGTATTCAAGCTGGGTATTGGCGATCCACTTTGTAGCCTGATCGGCAACGATGACGATCAGGCTGATCCATAGATACTTAAGCATACTGTCGGGTTTCACCAGTTCCACTAACATTTTCAACACAGCGTCCGCACAGTTCCGGATGCTCGGCATGCTGACCGACATCGGCGCGATGATGCCAGCAGCGTACACACTTGGTATGCGCGCTAA
Organism: Gammaproteobacteria bacterium; assembly: GCA_014382695.1. Taxonomy (GTDB): domain Bacteria; phylum Pseudomonadota; class Gammaproteobacteria; genus JACNJF01. The sequence goes on from JACNJF010000100.1 coordinate 8,678, forward strand.
CCGATGCTTCGATCGCAAACTGTCCACTATTGGCATGCTCGGTCAGGGTGCGGATTTCGCAACCCTGTGGCGCATCTTCCAGCTTGGCCAGGGTGGTTTCCGAAGTGATCATCACGAAGCGCAACTCGTCACTGATGATATCCAGCGTGTTGATCAACTCTTCGTCGCAGTAGATAATGACTTCGGCATCCAGACTGGAGCCGATCTTGCCATCCTTACGCAGTTTTTCCAGCACCCCGGAAGACTGCTCACGAATCGACAGCAGCTTGCTCCATAGATCCGGTGCAATGTTTTCATTCTGATAATCGTACAGACCGTCGTACCAGATGGCGGTGAAAACACCCAGTTCAGGGTGTTCGCCGGGGATGTTTTCCCACACTTCATCGGCGGTAAAGCTGAGGATCGGGGCAATCCAGCGCGTCATCGCTTCCACCACCAGATACATCGCGCTCTGACAGGAGCGGCGGGCCAGTGAATCGGCCTGCGTGGTGTACTGACGATCCTTGATGATATCCAGATAAAAGCCGCCCAGGGTTTCCGAGCAGAATTTGTGGATCTTCTGTACCGCAACGTGGTACTGATAATTCAGATACAGCTGTTTCAGTTCGTTCTGCAGCTTATTCGTTTCCGCGACCAGCCAGCCATCCAGCGCCAGCAACTGATCCTTCTGCAGCATGTTCTGCGCAGGATCGAAGCCATGCATATTCGCCAGCAGGAAGCGCAGGGTGTTGCGGATGCGGCGGTAAGAGTCGGCAGTGCGCTTGAGGATTTCATCGGAGATGCTCAGTTCACCGGAGTAATCGGTGGCAGCCACCCACAGGCGCAGGATGTCGGCGCCCAGGTTATTGTTGATTTTTTGCGGAGACACTACGTTACCGACCGATTTGGACATCTTCATGCCCTTCGCATCGACCGTGAAACCATGCGTGAGTACCTGTTTGTATGGTGCTACACCATTCATTGCACAGGAGGCCAGCAGTGAGCTATGAAACCAGCCGCGATGCTGGTCTGAGCCTTCCAGATACAGATCGGCCGGAAAACGTAGACGTGGATCATTCTGGAGCACGCTAAAATGGGTGGTGCCGGAGTCAAACCAGACATCCAGCGTATCGCTGATCTTGCTGTAATGCTCGGCATCTGCGCCCAGTAGTTCGCTCGCTTTCAGTTCAAACCACGCATCGATGCCACTGGTTTCCATGCGTTTGGCGACCTGCTCGATCAGCTGGTCGGTATCCGGATGCAGGGCCTGGGTCTGTTTGTGTACAAACAGTGGAATCGGCACGCCCCAGTAACGCTGGCGCGAAATACACCAGTCCGGACGGTTGCTGATCATGCCGGTGATGCGCGCCTTGCCCCAGTCGGGAATCCACTCGACCTGCTTGATCTGCTCCAGCGCGTTCTGGCGCAGCCCCTGCTGTTCCATGCTGATGAACCACTGTGGGGTGGCGCGGAAGATGATCGGGGTTTTATGACGCCAGCAATGCGGGTAACTGTGCAGCAGCTTTTCTTCGTGTTGCAGCGCGCTATGCTGCTGCAGGACTTCCACTACATGCGCGTTGGCAGTGAACACATGTTCGCCCGCAAACAGTTCCGTATCGGGCAGGAAACGGCCATCGTCACCGACTGGATTATAGGGTTTGAGGCCGTATCTAAGACCGACCACAAAGTCATCCTGGCCATGTCCGGGCGCGGTATGTACCGCACCGGTTCCGGCTTCCAGCGTAACATGATCGCCCAGAATCAGCAGCGATTCACGGTCATAAAACGGATGTTTCAGCTTCTGGTTTTCCAGTGCCGCGCCCTTGCCATAGGCAAGCACCTGATAATGATCGATACCATAGCGAGCCATCGCATCCTTCATTAAATCTTCCGCAACCACCAGACGCTCTTTTCCCTGTGCGGTTTCAGCCTGTACGATCACGTATTCGAAATCGGGATGTACTGCAACCGCGAGGTTGGCCGGCAGGGTCCACGGGGTAGTGGTCCAGATGACGATCGACAGCGGGCCTTCGCCATGATGCTCCGGCACGTTATGGAAGCAGCCGATAAATGATTCTTCATCGACCACGCGAAACTTGACATCGATGGCCTGCGAGGTTTTGTCCTTGTAATCGACCTCGGCTTCGGCCAGCGCCGAACCGCAGTCGGTACACCAGTGCACTGGCTTGTCGCCCTTATGCAGATGGCCGTTTTTAATGATCTTGCCAAGCGAACGGACGATATTCGCTTCGGTCTTGAAGTTCATCGTCAGATAGGGCTCATCCCAGTCACCCAGAATGCCCAGACGAATGAAGTCGGCTTTCTGATTATCGATCTGCTTTAGCGCAAATTCGCGGCAGGCCTGTCTGAACTTGTCGGGTTTTACCATCACGCCGGCTTTGCCGATGGTTTTTTCCACCGCATGCTCGATTGGCAGACCATGACAGTCCCAGCCCGGCACATAGGGTGCATCGTCGCCATTCAGGGTGCGTGACTTGACGATGATATCTTTCAGAATCTTGTTAACCGCGTGACCGATATGAATATTGCCGTTGGCATAAGGCGGGCCGTCATGCAGGATGAAAACCGGCTGACCTTTGCGCGCTTCACGAATGCGCTGATAGAGGCCCTTGTCCTGCCAGTTTTTCAGGCGAGCGGGTTCGTTATTGGCCAGATTGCCGCGCATGGGGAATCCGGTATCGGGCAGATTTAATGTTGGTTTGTAGTCAGTCACGTTATTTCCAGGAGTTCACTTGGGTGAGTTTTCACGACCCTGCGGATCGTGTCATGCTCGCGTTGTATTAAAATGGTGTTCAAAAAAAGCCTTTGCCGCGTCGATATCCTGCTCAATCCTGGCGGTTAATGCCTGTAATGAATCGAATTTTTCTTCATCACGGATCTTATGTAGTAGTTCCACATCCACGCAGCGGCCATAGATCTGCTCAGAGAAGTTAAGAATATACACTTCCAGCCAGGTGCCGACACCATTAACCGTGGGACGCGTGCCGATGCTCGCGACACCACGAAGGATGCGATTATCTATGCCTTTGACCAAGACCGCAAATATTCCATAGGCGGCAATCGGTCGCGAGCCCATTTTCAGGTTGATAGTGGGGAATCCGAGATCCCTGCCGAGTTTTTTGCCATGCGCGACCCGACCGGATAAGGTGTAAGGGTGTCCGAGCAGCAGGCGTGCCATCACCAGATCGTTATCGGCCAGACATTGACGGATGCGGGTGCTGCTGACACGTTCGTTATCGATCAGCAGGGTATGTGAGTTTTCCACCTCAAAACCGGCTTTTTCACCAGCCTGCCGTAAAAATGCAAAATCACCACAGCGTCCCTTGCCGAAGCGGAAGTCATCCCCGATCACCAGATGCCTGATGTTCAGTCGCTCGACCAGTATCTGCTGCACAAATTCGGCAGCGGAAAGATTGGCCAGTTGCTGGTTAAACTGCAGACAAACCATATAATCGATACCAATTTCACCGAGCTGAATAATCTTATCGCGAAACCGGGCCAGCCGACGTGGTGCCTGAGAAGGTGCAAAAAACTCTACCGGTTGTGGTTCAAACAGGATTACCACCGTCGGCAGGTTGTGGATCTCGGCCACTGCCTTGAGCTGGTTAATTACATGTTGATGACCTAGATGCAATCCATCGAAGTTGCCGATGGTCGCGACACAACCATCCAGCGCTGTGCTCAGGTTATGTAATCCTCGAATCAGTTTCATAGGGCGCTGGATTAATGGCTCAAATGTGATTTGCGAATGCCCATTATCCAAAGCATTGATGCGTAGCACAAGCAGGCAGGGATAATCAGCGCGGCGAGGCCAAGCAGTCTTTCAACCCAGTCCCAGTTTGACCAGATAAAAATGTCCGGTGTGAAATAGAATAACAGCATCGACATCAGCGCGACCGCGAGCAGAACCTTCAGCAGAATGGTGCTGAAGCTATGGTTCAGGGTCAGATATTGCTGGCGCCTTAGCGCGAGCGCAAGCATTCCGGCGTTGCAGTAGGCGGAACCGGTGGTGGCGAGTGCCAGCCCGACATGTGCGGGTATCTCGGTAAGGTTTAACAGGGCCAGCACAAAGATCACGTTCAGCACCATATTCACCGTCATCGCAATGATGCCGATTCTGACCGGCGTACGGCTATCCTGACGTGCGTAGAACGCATTCGCTAGTATCTTGATCAGAATAAACGCCGGTAGCCCGAGGCTATAGGCCATCAGGCTCATGCTCGCCATCAGTGAATCGGATTCTGAGAAATTACCATACTGAAACAGCGTCGACAGGATCGGCTGAGCCAGTAATAGCAATCCCAGCGTGGCCGGTAACGCGATAATCAGCGCCAGCTGGGAGGCCCAGTTGAGAGTGCGGTTAAAGTGATCTTTGCCCTGTTTGAAGTGCGATTCGGACAGGTTTGGCAGTACCACTGTGGCCAGTGCAATGCCAAAAATACCGAGCGGGAATTCCAGCAGGCGATCCGAGTAATACAGCCAGGACACCGAGCCAGACACCAGAAACGAGGCGATAAAGGTATCAAACAGCAGGTTAATCTGCGCTACCGAAGAACCAAACAGAGCCGGAATCATGATCTTGATGATTTTCTGCACGCCACTGTGGTTCCAGCCCCAGTGTGGCTTAGGCAGCAGACCGAGCCGGTACAGAAAGGGTAACTGGAACAGCAATTGTATAATACCCGCCGCCAGTACCCCCCAGGCCAGCGCGTAAACCGGCACATCCAGCAGTGGTGCCAGCCACAGGATACTGGCAATCATCGACAGATTGAGCAACACCGGGGTGAAGGCAGGTACCGCAAAGTGTTTCCAGCTGTTGAGGATGCCGCCGGACAGCGCGGTCATCGAAATCAGCAGGATATAGGGAAAGGTCAGGCGCAGCATATCGGCGGTGAGCGCGAATTTTTGCGGCTGATTAATAAAGCCAGCGGCGAATACATACACGATCAGCGGTGAAGCGAGTACCCCGATAGCGGTGATGGCCAGTAAAATCACCCCTAAGGTGCCGGCCACCTGGTTCACCAGTACGCGCGTTTCATCCAG
>JACNJF010000100.1:14058-22927 GCA_014382695.1 Gammaproteobacteria bacterium
CTATTTCTGCACTTGATTAGTTTTTTACGGTTGACAGTTGGCTCGCAACTAAAGATAATGCGCGCCTTATTTTTGCATTGCAGCACTCAGGAGAATCTCTTGGCTAACTCACCATCAGCTAAAAAGCGCGCCACACAGTCAGAAAATCGTCGTCAACGTAACGCAAGTCGTCGTTCTATGATGCGTACCTATCTTAAAGCTGTCGTTAATGCCATTGCCGGCAACGATAAAACAGCTGCAGAAAAAGCCTATAAGACTGCGGTACCCGTTCTGGATAGTTCAGCTCAAGGTGGACTGATCAGCAAAAACAAGGCAGCTCGACACAAGAGTCGCCTGAATGCACTAATCAAAGCCATGTAATGGTGATCTGATTTAAGCAGTTTTCGAAAAGCCGGATTTTATCCGGCTTTTTTTTTGGCCACGGATGGCCTTATACCCTGAAGGCCAGGGAAGGCCGAGAAGGGTGCTTGCAACGGATGGCCTTATACCCTGAAGGCCAGGGAAGGCCGAGAAGGGTGCTGTCATATGTGCTTAAGCTGTGCCAGCAGGGATACGAAAGGTGCGGAAATACAGGATTGCCGAGGCCACTTAACTCCCGAAGTTATTTCCCGTCAGCCGTATGAGTCACTACTTCTCAACAGCAAAAATTAACGGTTGCCCTGTTGAACTGGATTCTGCAGCCAATTAGGACCGGCATCCGCTACAGCTCATTAATCATATTTCTCAGGGTCGTCATCGCGGACTCGTATTTGTTTCTAATATTTTCTCTGGCTACATTGTCGCGCAGCATGCGAATATCGGCCTGAATCGATTCCACTCTTAATTTGAAAGCGGGAGGCGCATGGTTATCCACTGAGGACAGGTCGTTGAGGGCCTTATCCAGAGACTGGATCACACTATCATTAATCCAGCTTTGTTTGACGCTGGTTAAGCTTTCCTTTAAAGACTGTATGTCATGGCTGAGCGATTCGATTTGGGGTTGCATTGCCGGAACAGGTAATTCACTGGCCTTATCCAGGTAGTCGAGCGTGCGGGTTAACTCCTTGCCGGCATCTTCGGCATCATGACTGATAAACAGATCGTGCTCGGCAGTGAAGAAATGCATTTTTGCATCCAGCAGGTGTTTCAGCATTTTTTCCGCATTGGACAGCTCGACATAATCCTGAATAAGTTGTTCGGTCTCTCGCTTTATAATAGATGTAGCGCGCAGCCAGAAACGGGCGAGGCTGTTTTCCTGTTTTGTATCATGCTGACTTAAACGGGTTTTGAAATCCTCGATTTCGCTGGCCAGTTTAGAGGTCTCATCTCTGGCTTTTTCAGACTTGCTGTTGTCCCGCGCCTTCTGCAGTGATTCGCCGGCGGCATTGAGTTGAGTTCTTGTGCGCTCAAGATCGCCCTCTCGGTAAGCATCGAAAGCAAGGCTGAGATTTTCACGTGCCTCGCTTAGCGAACTTTGTCCGGCTGAAGCTGGATTCATCACGCTCGAAGCGTAGGATTTGCTCTGAGTGCTCAAATCTGCGGCTATTCCCGGGTGAGAGAAAACGGTCATAATTACGAAAATCAGCAGGTAGCTAGTGGTTCGATCGGTGCCAGAAGTCATAGGTATACCTTGAGTTGTTGAACAGGGTAGGGGTTCGGGTTGGGCGCAGTTATACCGCCTTAATAGTACAGCTGGCAACCTTTGTATGGGGTTTATAGACATCTGCTTTTTACAGATGCAAATTGAGTGTTCACTCTGATTGTATTATTTCTCAGTTCCTGACTATCAGAAGTTGCCTGCCGTCGGTGCCGGGGCAGATCTGGCCTGTGCGATGCATCAGTCAGGTGGACAAGGTTTCGTCAGCCTGGCCTGGGCGTGTAAAGTACAGGATCTTCTCACAAGACTTTATCCATCCTGACTAGCTTTCACAGAGGGGTTAACGCTACCTTCATGAGGTTCTTCTACTTGCCAGGGCCAGCGGCCTTCTACCTCAAGATGCAGGGTGACGCTGAGGAAGGTTCGAATCAGTATGATGAGTCCCAGTACAGCGACATTCTCCAGCGTATCGGCGACGACGACGGTACGAATAATATCGCCGGCAATCAGAAGTTCAAGCCCTGGAGTAATCGAGCGCCCAAGCTGTCTGCGGTAAGTCCGATAGGTAATCCCTTATGCCAGTTGGCGGAACGTTCGGATAAATATAAACGAAGAGGTGAGTGAACCGATGATCACGACAAGGACTCCGATCGCTTCAAAGGCATAGCCTGATGCAGAGATGATTTCAATAAACTTGATGATGTTAGTTGTCTATATCCACGGCAGGCAGGTTTTCGAAATGCAGGGTATAGAGATCGCTTTCGATCATGCTGGAAAAATTCTGAATGAAAGCTAGCGCTTGCAGACGGATGGTGCCTCGTACTGTTTTTACGTTGGCAACCTTAAGCAGAAAGTGGCGCAGAATACTGTTCGTCACCAGGCCGATCGCGGTTGTTTCGGCACTGATAGTTATCTCGGTTTCAGCAGGAAAGATGGTGGAGAGTAAATGCACAGTCGGGGAGGTGCCCTGCGCGCTCTGGGGCAGCATAATGTAGGCGTCGGAGGGCATTTCGCTGAAAGCCTTATTTTAGAGCTGACCAGGTTCGGTAGCGGAAAAGGTTCGGTCATAAACATTCACTTCGATAGTTTTCAGGTCGAATGGTGTTGTAGTCGGGAGTTCAATACTGGGGGGGGGGCTAGAGCTGCATTATCGATCCAGGAAGGGATGTTTGCCAAAGTCTGCGCCACCACCGACTCTACCGCAGGCAGTCACCAGAGTAGTCGTAACCAATGTCAGGATGACAGGCAAGGACTAAAAGATTGAAGAGCTTATTGCTTAATCCAGCGCTCCTCAAGACCACCTCCAGCTTATCAAAACGGCTGTATCAAGTGAGCTGATGAGTGCTGTAAAAATGGGTATAGAGTGAAAAATAAAACTCTTTTCTCCGGACTGCAGTAGTGGCTATATATAGTGTCAAACTCATGAGTATCTGTATTCAAGATAGTCGACTTCCGAGCATACGCAGCCTTACAGATCTGGAGCTTAACATTTTCGTTACTGTGGCTCCTTAAGGGGTTTATTTTTAAATATTTATTTGCTAATCTCGGCAGGTCTTTTAACTTATTCTGCACTATTAACTAGTCGCTATTACTGGATGTTTCGATCTAAGGCGTAGGAATACACGGGGTTAATGGATCTCAATGGGCATGCTAACTCGATTGGAGAGTTGCGGGAATGGGTATCCTGCTGATGACATCAGTGATGTGGAAGACAAAACACCTTTGTATAACTTAAAAAATATAAAACAGGGAATAAAAAATGCAAAAACTATTATCCAGTCTGCTGGCCACACTGTTGGTCGGACTCCTCTCCGTTACATCTCCTGCTTATGCCGTAACACCCGATGGTGTGACGCCCCCTAACGAAGGGGTATGCGACCCATTGCAGGGCGGAACGCCTGGCCTGTATGGGCTGTGCGTTGCTTTTTGTGAAGCACAGGATCTCTCTTCTGTCGCTGTTCCGACCACCGAAGAAGAGCTTGCGGCTCTGGCTTCGACGGCTCCGGCAGGACGTATTCTAGCGAATTACAACAAGAGAAAGCAGCCCACCGATCCAGCCATGCCCTGTATCAAGGTGGAAGAGCCCTGTCCCTGCTGGAGCAGCAGCGAGATTAATGATATCAATGGGGTGATGTTTAATGGCAGCACAGCAGACGAGCTTTCCTGCGTGAATAATGGAGCGAGCTTTTTTGTGCTTGAAAGCCAGGGGCTTAATTCTGAGCTTTTTACCATTGCTCAGGTCGCGATAAATACGAGTAACGCAGGTAATTTACTCTGTCGATATGAGTCGCAGGATAACTATGGGGCGGAAGGCATTAGTATAAGAAGGGTTTTATCTACCGGACAAAACTCCCTTACTCCAGAACAGTATAGCGCCTGTGAAGCCAGTGTGCAGGCACGTAAGGCAGCATTGGGCCCGATATGTCCTTAGCCCTGTAATCGGGCTACTAGCGCTAAGCTCGACTGGTTTATCGCAAGAAAAAACCCCGCATGTGCGGGGTTTTTCTGTTTCTTGTAATATCTGATCAGACTGTTCTAAACGGTGTTGGCCTTGTTTGATCCAGGCCATGGCTGATGCAGCCAGAGTTATGGAATAACACTTTATGGTCGATAACGAAACACTTCCGTCTGTGGATGAAAAGCAAACCAGGCAAACCAGAAACCTTCGATGGCGGCCATTTCATTTCCGGAGGAGTCGGTGATGCTGGCGCGCTTGTTTTTGCTGTTCCAGTGAATCTGGAATACCTGTCCGGCGAATTCATCTGTGATCAGGGTCTGGCCCGACTTATCGATTTCACTCAACGGGTAAGCCTTGAACTGATTGCCGAACTCCAGTCCAAGTACGCGTTCTTTCGGGTGAAAAATGGCCGGTGCCTGAGCGCTGACCTGAGTGTAGAGTGCTGTGGAGTTTTCATAGCCCGCATAAGGGTTGCGACTGTAATCACGCCTGTAGCCGGTGTTATCCGACAGTACCTGGCTGTGCGGATGTGTTTGCAGCCAGTCTGACCAGCTGGTATGGCTAAGCCGAATTCTTTGCAGTTGTTGCCGCGCCAGTTTACCGCTGATGGCCTGCCCTTTAATCTGTGACCAAAGCGATTCAGTCTGCCGCTCATACAGCAGAACATCGCTGTTATACAGCAGTCCGGATACGCCGAAGTCGAGGGTTTTGTCCTGTATCTGGGCGGAAAAGGCGATGCCGGTTCCGCATAATGGGCAGTAGGTAATGACGAATGCTTGCTGACCGATATGGTCGTTAACGATTTCATGCCAGTTTAGAATCGCAATCGGGTAGGCGCGGCTGACCCCGTTCAGTTCAATCCCCAGAATACGATCATCGGCCTGTAGAAAGTCGGCTGCGCTGGCGGCGATAAAAAGCGGCTTATCGAGTGCGGGAATCCCATCTTTTGCGGGTCCGCCGGAGAGTATCCTATCCTTTGCTATGCTTGAATTGCTGAGGTCGAATCCGTTATGGGGAGCGGCGAGACTGATTTGGGAGGTAACGATCAGGGTAATCGCCAGCGCTATCAGACACGGATTTTTGAATGAAACGGTCATGGCATACTCCTCAGGACAGGATAGTCTTTGGAGTCGCAAGCAGCCGAACTGGTTCCGTCGTTGCAGAAACCTTGAGTTACGCGAGGTATTTCAGGGTTTCTGCCAGTCGCTAATCAGGCCGGGGTTTTACGCGGACGACCGCGTTTGGCATGCCCCACCTTGATATTCAGTTTACGCTCGATCATCTTCTTGAACTTGTCAGAGCCCAGAGGCGTGCCGGTCTGCCAGGCATCCTGAATGTCGGTTTTAACGGCATCGCTTAGGCCAGCCTTGCTCATTGCCAGGTATTTTTCGAGCCGGGTTTTGTCGGTTTTGGCCAGCGCTGTGTAACTGTCGTGCGCGGTAATCAATGCATTCTTTTTGCCCTGCGCATTACATTTGAAACTGGACCATTTATACGCGCCGGGCGATTTAACCAGTCCGTCACGCACCGGCAGGCTTTCGATATACAGCATGCTGTTGAGTAACTGGGTTTCCGGCTCAAGCAGGCTGGCCTTATAACGCCCCTGCCACAGGGTACCGGTTTTCTGGTAGTTATTATTGATATAGGGGACGTAACAGCGGCCCTGATACTGCATCATACGGCTGGCAGATTCCTTATCCGACGGGGTAGCCAGAATATGGATTTCATTCGGTAACAGTGCGTAGGCATGTATTGGTACTTCGTACCAGTCTGAGCCTTCCTGCAGCCATTCGAGATAAGCCTGATAGTCATCATTCTCAAAAAAAACGTTGTTTTTGTTATGACCACGCTGAACGATGTGTACCGGGTAATTGGGTAGATAGAATCTTGGCTTTCTAGGCATGGCAATATCCTCCTTATTAATGTGGTATTAGTTTATAATATAATTACAGTTTCGGCAATTTAAAGGGTGCTGACCCCATTTATTATAGACACTAATACGGTTTTTTTTATTGGAGGCAGGTAGAATAGATTTTTTTATTCCACCAGATGTATGGCTGAAACAGAAGGAGTCATCAAATACCGGCTCCAGTTTGAAACGGCTGAGCCGCCTTGCGAGGATCTGTCCGAACTCAACGTATGCCGTTCAATCCTGCATGGCCTGCACTTGATCGGTCAGGATGCTACGCGCTATCAGGGTTATGGCTTTGGTAACCTGAGTAGGCGCAGTCAGCTTGATCCAGCGCAGTTTATTATTTCAGGTACCCAGACCGGGCATCTTGCTGAGCTGCAAGCCGAACACTATGCCCGTATTTTACAGACCGATATTACACACAGCTTTGTGCAGGCCTGTGGCCGGGTCGAGCCTTCTTCCGAAGCGCTGACACATGCGATGTTTTATCGGCTGAACTCTGCACTTCAGTGTGTGATCCATGTGCACTCGCCCGAGCTCTGGCATTTTGGGCTGGAGCATGCTTATCCAACAACCCACCCCGATATTGCCTACGGAACCACACAGATGGCGCAGGAGATTGAGCGCCTGTATCAGTCGGCAGAGCTCCGTCAGAGCCGCACACTGGTGATGGCCGGACATGAAGACGGTGTCATCTGTTTTGGCGATAGTATCGATCTGGCAGGGCAGGCACTGCTGCACTTATGGGTGGATAGTCGCTGCTGACAGGTCTGGTGGTTAGCGAGTTTGGGTCTAGCGATAAATCCCTTTATCGAGGCCGAATTTCTGCATTTTGTCATACAGGGTTTTGCGCGGCAGTCCGAGTATCTGCATGGTGTGCTTGATGATACCGCCGGACTCCGCCAGTGCCTGCTCGATCAATGAACGCTCGAAGGCTTCGACCTGTTCGGGTAGCGTCATCGGTGCGCAGGGAACCAGATTGGCGGTGTCATCCAGATGCAGACCACAGCCATCACCGAGTAGCACATAACGTTCGGCCGCGTTGCGTAATTCACGCACATTACCGGGCCAGTTAAAGGCCATCAGGGTCTGGGTCGCGTTATGTGGCATGGCCGGCGCTTCCTTGCCATAACGGGCCGATGCGACCAGCAGGAAATGCTGGAACAGGCGCGGAATATCCTCCCGTCGCTCACGCAGCGGAGGCAGCTCCAGCGTGACCACATTCAGCCGGTAATACAGGTCTTCACGAAACTCGCCACGATCGGAAGCGGCGCGCAGATCAATCTTACTGGCAGTGATGATACGGATGTCGAGTCGGATACTTTCATTCGCACCCAGGCGTTCGAGTGCCCGTTCCTGCAGCACGCGTAATAGACGAACCTGGGTGGGTAGTGGCATGGATTCAATCTCATCCAGAAAAACGGTGCCACCCTGAGCGTATTCAAACTTACCGACCCGGCTGGTTTCAGCACCGGTAAAGGCACCTTTTTCGTGGCCGAATAATTCGCTCTCAATCAGGTTTTCCGGAATCGCACCGCAATTGATGGCGACAAAGTTTTTGTTTCGGCGCGGGCTCTGTTCGTGCAGGGAGCGCGCTACCAGCTCCTTGCCGGTGCCGGTTTCACCCATCAGTAAAATATCCGCACCGGTGTCGGCCAGCTTGTTGATGTGGTTGCGTAAGGACTGCATGACCGGCGTTTTACCGATGATGCGCGGCCCCAGTACATCCTGCGCTTCTAGTGCGCTTTTGAGGTTACGGTTTTCCAGTGTCAACTTGCGTTTTTCCAGCGCGCGGCGCACGGTGTCTACCAGACGGTCGGTCGAAAACGGCTTTTCGATGAAATCGTAGGCACCCATCTGCATCGACTCGACTGCCATCGAGATCTCACCGTGTCCCGTGATCAGAATGACCGGCAGCCCCGGGTCCAGCTTCTGTGATTCGGCCAGAAAACGCTGTCCGTCGATGCCGGGTAGACGGATATCGCACACCACGACCCCTGACCACTGTGCATTGAGTTTTGGCAGGGCATCTTCGGCCTTTTCAAACAGACTGACGCTGAAACCCGCCAGTTGCAGGGTTTGTTCATTCGCCAGGCGCAGGTCCTGTTCATCATCAATAAAAAAAACATCGGGAAGGTCGATGGTCATAGCTTTTACTCCGCTGCCTTCAGGCTGATGCTAAATTTTGCGCCACCAGTCTCCAGATTGATACAGGATAACTGGCCATTCATGCTTTCCAGTATTCGGGCTGAAATGGAAAGTCCGAGGCCGAGGCCGGTTTTCTTGGTGGTAAAAAAGGGGTCAAATATCTTCTTGATGTTATCCGGTTGTATACCCGGGCCATTATCTTCAACATGAATCATCAACAGCTCCGCGTGTTGTTCGGTGCGGATGTGAATCGCCCCCTGACTGGATGACCCTATCGCCTGCATCGCATTATTGATCAGGTTGATGAGTATCTGTTCCAGCTGAATGATGTCGGCCATCGCCTGTGGTTCTGGGAGCTCGTTGTGAATCGTAATCCGAGTCTGCGTATTTTTATACTTCGGGCTGATTATGTCGATCGCCGTCTGAATCACCGGCTGGACCTTGATCCTTTCCAGCGTGCCGCTGGATTTGCGTGCAAAAAATTTAAGCTGGGAACTGATCTTGGCCATACGTTCGGTCAGCTCGGCGATGCGACCAAGGTTTTCATCCGCCTTGTCGCTCCGGTTCAGGGTTAGAAACTGGCGTGCGTTATCGGCATAGCTGCGAATCGCGGCGAGTGGATTATTCAGTTCGTGGCTGATGCTGGCCGACATCTGCCCGAGCACGGCCAGCTTGGCGGTCTGAATCAGTTCGCCCTGGGTATCGCGTAGCATCTGCTCCGTCTGTTTGTGCTCATCGATTTCGTGGCGCAAATCACGTGTTCTGACCGAGACTT
>JACNJF010000100.1:23317-45936 GCA_014382695.1 Gammaproteobacteria bacterium
AGCGCTATCTGTAGCAATGTTTCCTGTGACAGTGTGCGTGTACTGCGATACAACCAGTCGGGCTGGGTGGTGATAAAAATAATACCATCCGGATCGGTAACGATAAATTGAACCTCGCGGCTCGACCAGCGCTGTTCGATATTAGACAGATCCATCTTGGTGACGATGACGCCGATGGTGGTAGCCGCATACCTGATCGGGTAGGCGAAATAATAGCCGCGCTCGCCGGAGGTGGTGCCGAGTGCGAAATACTGCCCCAGTTTGCCCTGCATGGCGTTGACAAAATAAGGCCGGAAACTGAAGTTGCTACCGATAAAAGGGCGTTTGCTGCGCCAGTTGCTGGCAGCTAGTGTCAGCCCCTGGGAATCCATTAGATAGGTATCGGAAGCGCCGATAATGGTGTTGATTTCCTCCAGGAAATGATTCACCAGGTCGACTCTGGGGGTGTTTTTGGGGTCGTTCAGTAGTTCCACCAGTAACTGGTTTTTAGCGATCAACTGGGGTAGAAATTTAAAGCGGGCAAGGCGCGAGTCCAGATGTTCAACAAACTGTTCCAGCTGTTGCTGATTACTGGTGTGCAGCTGATCGAAGCCATTGTTCCAGCTGATATAATGCGTCACCCAGATCAAAGGAATGAGCAGCAGCAGGGTGGCTGACAGGATCAGCAGATTGCGCCTGAGCAGTGGAGGCATAAGGGAAATAAGTTATTTATTCTAATAGTCGGATAATGATTTATTACACGACTGATAGCAAGCGAGGAGCCTATAAGGGGGGGCGTCGTGCAGTATTGACAGGCCGACTTTAGTTGGCTTTACCCTGTCTGCTGCGTGAGCCTGTTGATACCAGCCCTGAACCACAGAATGATGCATGCATAAACTGCAGATGGGTCTCTATCGGTTAACTTTAGGATGATTTTTTTTGCAGTTCTTCCTGCCGGTAGCGCCGGATAAACTTGCGCGCACGCAGTGTGGTGGTAAAAAGCCAGAGCAGAATCAGCAGCGAAAATACCGCTACGCCGAGGCCCAGTTCAGGGTTAATAATCCATGTAACAGCTGTGATAATGGCCGTGATTACAGCCGTCTGCAGTGCTCGTTTCAGGGTATTGTCGAGCAGGTTTTTAGCGCTCTGGTCATCGTTGACACCCGATTTTTTAAGTGCGTTGATAAACGACTGGTAGGCACCCTGCTGCTGTTTCTCCATCCGCTTGAACGGGTCATTCAGACTCATTGGCCAGACTCCGCGTCAAGCCCGGCTGGATCCAGTTGCAGGCAGACTTTTTCGGTGCCAAATTCGATGATGTCACCGGCCAGCAGTTTTTTACGTTTACGGGTTTCGATTTCCCCGTTGACCCGGACCAGTCCGTCGGCAATCACCGTTTTGGCTGCGCCCCCGCTGCTCACCAGGCCTTCAAATTTGAGCACCTTAAAAAGTTCTACCGGTTGTTGATTGATAATGACTGTTTTCATGGAATTCCAGACTGAGCAAAAGGAGTAATGGAGAATTTTTGCAGTATACACTTTATGCCTGGCTATTCATGTCTTAACGCTCGGCACAGGCTCCAGACTTCCACATGCTTTACCCCATGGCGCTGTAGCAGTTTACAGATCTCGCTCATGGTACTGCCGGTGGTGATTACATCATCTACGATGGCGACGGCCTGATAACTTCGCCCGGGTTGATAGCGAAAGGCCTGGCGTAGATTTTTCTGGCGTTTGTGCAGGCTCAGACCGGATTGTGGCAGGGTAGGGCGAGTGCGTTGCAGGCTGTGACGATCAAGCGGGATGTTGAGCAGACGAGAGAGCGCCTGTGCAATCTCTTCGGACTGGTTAAAGCCGCGTTCCAGCAGTCGAGTTTTGTGCAGTGGAACCGGAATCAGGACTTCCACGGTGGGACTGTTGTAGAGGCTGTAGAAATGGCTCAGCAATGCCTGCGCGATATGCAGTTGCTGGTCGAATTTGTAGCGCTGGATCAGACGCCGTGCCATGTCCTGATACACCAGGGGTGCGATCATGCGCTGCCAGCGAGGCGGGTTCTGGCGGCAGGCTGGACAGATCGGAGGGCTGGCTGGATTGGGCAGGCCGCAATAGTTGCAGGCATTGCTAACACCTGCTAAAGCCTGCAGGCATTGGCTGCACAGGTAGTCACTGGAGGGTATCGGGATAGCGCAGCTGAGACACAGCGCCGGGTTCAGTAACTGGCTTATTTTATGCCTAATATTGAGATAAATACGTCTTCCTGACATTGACTAATCCTTTTGTTGCAATAGACTGACCTGACATTCACAAACGGTTTTCCTTATGACTGAATCCATTCTGCGCCATGACTGGTCTCTGCCAGAGATCAAAGCACTATTTGATCTGCCTTTCAATGATTTAATGTTTCAAGCGCAAACGGTTCATCGGCAGAACTTTGATCCAAACAGTGTGCAGATCAGCTCCCTGCTGAGTATCAAGACCGGTGCCTGTCCGGAAGACTGTTCCTACTGCCCGCAAAGCTCGAAATACGATACCGGGCTGGAAAAGGAGCGTCTGTTGCCGCTGGAAGAAGTCAGGCAGGCGGCGGTCAACGCCAAAATGAATGGTGCAACGCGTTTCTGTATGGGTGCTGCGTGGCGTAATCCAACCGACCGGAACCTGCAGAACGTGATCGAAATGATTTCGGTGGTGAAAGACCTGGGGATGGAAACCTGCGTCACCCTCGGCATGCTGACCAAACAGCAGACACAGCGTCTGAAGCAGGCCGGACTGGATTACTACAACCATAACCTGGATACCTCTCCAGAGTATTACAAGGATGTGATTACCACCCGCACCTATCAGGATCGACTCGATACCCTGAAGCATGTGCAGGAAGAAAATATCAACGTCTGTTGCGGCGGCATTGTCGGCATGGGCGAAGGTGAAACCGATCGTGCCGGCCTGTTACAGCAGCTGGCGAATATGTCCAAACATCCAGAATCGGTGCCGATCAATCTACTGGTGCAGGTCAAGAATACCCCGCTATTTGGCACCGAAACCCTCGATCCTCTGGTTTTCGTGCGCACCATTGCGGTGGCACGCATTATGATGCCTGAATCTGCGGTGCGGCTGTCGGCAGGGCGTAACGAGATGAGCGATGAGTTACAGGCGATGTGTTTTCTGGCCGGTGCGAATTCGATTTTCTATGGCGAAAAACTGTTAACCACGCCTAATCCGGTAGAGAACAAGGATATGGAACTGTTTGCTCGTCTTGGTATCAAGCCACAGGCGCTCAAGCAGGCGCAGAAATCTGCTGCCTGAAGGCATGCACATGCGGTTGCGGGCCCGGCCCGCTATCCAGCTGACATTCCATGTTTGAGCTGGAGGCCGAATTAGCGCTGCGCAAACAGCAGGGTCTGTATCGCCAGCGCCGTACCATCCAGTCCGCTCAAGGGCGTCATACCATCATTAATGGCCAGCCCATGCTGTCCTTCTGTAGTAATGATTATCTCGGGCTGGCGAACCATCCACTGATTAAACAGGCGTTTGTACAGGCCACCGAACACTACGGTGTCGGCAGCGGATCCGCCCATCTGGTGAATGGGCACAGCCAGTTGCATCATGACTGTGAACAGATGCTGGCCGAATTTACCGGTCGTGACCGTGCGCTGCTGTTCAGTACCGGCTATATGGCCAATCTGGCCGTTACCTCGGCTCTGGTCGGACGCAACGACGCTATCTTTCAGGACCGTCTGAATCATGCTTCGCTGATCGATGCGGCGAAGCTGTCAGATGCGAAATTTCTACGTTATCAACATAATGATCTGGAACAGTTAGCGCGTCTGCTGGATGACAGTCGAGTGCAGAAACCGCAGGCACGTCGTCTGATCATGGCCGATGCGGTGTTCAGTATGGATGGCGATACTGTGCCTGCACAGGAACTGGCTGCATTGGCCCGTCGCAGCGATAGCTGGCTGATGCTGGATGATGCGCATGGATTTGGCGTGCTGGGCGAAAGCGGTGCCGGTCTGTGTCAGCAGCAACAGCTGAGCCAGCAGGACGTACCGGTACTGATGGCAACGCTGGGCAAGGCGGTGGGTGTCAGCGGTGCTTTCATAGCCGGCAGTGAAGCGCTGATCGAAACCCTGATTCAGAGTGCGCGCAGCTATATCTTTACCACCGCAACCCCGCCTGCGATTGCGGCTGCGGTGATGCAGAGCATTCAACTGATCCAGCAGGAAAGCTGGCGGCGTGAAAAACTGCTCGAGCTGATCGCCTATTTCAAGCAGCGTATCGGTGCGCTGGATTGTGAGCTGATGCCGTCAGATACCGCGATACAGCCGCTCGTGATCGGTGATAATCATCGTGCACTGGCCATCAGTCAGCAGCTGTTTGCCGGCGGACTGCATGTAACGGCGATTCGTCCGCCCACCGTGCCGCAGGGAACCGCACGTCTGCGTATCACCCTGTCGGCAGCTCATGAAAAGAAAGATATCGATCAGCTGGTCGATGCACTGGCGCTTCTCCTCGTCGATTAATATTCCCCGCTCGATAAGGACATGAAACATGTCGCCGTTTTCAGTTAGACTATCCTGGTGTTATTTGTAACCGGTCACTTCGATACCAGGGAGTCGTGATGAGTGAAAAATTATTCGAAATAGCCTTCAGCGGTGAGATTGTGCCGGGTGCCGATCTGGAAACCGTAAAGCAGAAAATAGCGACAATTTTTAAGGCCGATGAAGCGCGTCTGACGCAGCTTTTTTCAGGCCGGCGCATGCTGATCAAGCGTCAGGCAGATGAGATCACCACGATTAAATACCGAGGAGCGTTTCAGAAGGCTGGTGCGATCTGCGAAGTGGTGGAACTCAGCGAACAGGCTGCGGCACCCGAGACAGCGTCCGCACCGCCGCCGCAAAAGCCGGCTCCGGTACAGTCTGCCGGCTCTGATTATGTGAGCAAATACCCCGAGTCGGATCTGGTGCCGCAAGCCCTGCTGACGGAACCTCTGGGTATCCGCGGTGAAAATATTGAAGAACTGGCGGCCGATGTCGCTCCGGTTGGTAGTCCGATGCAGCCTCATATTAAAGATGTTAAAGCGCCTGTTATCGATACCAGTGGTTTTGATGTGGCTCCGGTCGGCAGTGTGCTGACTACCCGAAAGGGTGAGCCGCCACCTCCCCCACCGGATACCTCAGGACTGAGTATGGCGGACTGAATTATTGCCTCGCGCTGAAGCAGGGCAATCGTGTAGTTTGAACGTCAGACAAAAAAAACCGCATCCTGAGATGCGGTCAACACTAATGACAAAATTAGCTGTTTTTGATCAATTCAAATAACTGATCCTTCAGCAGCAGGCGTTGCTTTTTCCTGCTTTCCAGATAGTCATCGGAGGTATTTTCGATGCCGGTTTCGATACGATGCACTTCATCCTCAACCGAATGGTATTCATCGAACAGGCGCGAAAAGTACGGGTTACCCATCTTCAGGTCGTGAATCGTATCGCGATGCTCCGGGAATTCATGCAACAGATCATGTTTTTCATTCATCATAGGCGTTCTCCAGATTCAGATTTATGTTTGTTCGAGTTTTTCGGCACAGCGCACGCAGTGCGTACTGTAAGGTAACAGCTGCAGGCGCGCAGGAGGGATTTCTTCACCACAATGACTGCAATAAAAATACTCTCCGTCATCGATGCGTCTTAGGGCCTGATTAATCTTTAATAGCTCTACGGTAGACGTATTACCAAGCGACTCCAGCACTTCGTCATTTTCTCTTTCCGTGGCCTGTTCGGCCCAGTCAGCAGACATGCCTTCATGGCGGATTTCTTTATCGATAGCACCGATACGCTGAGTGACTTCCTGTTTGAGTGCCAGCAGCTTATGTTTGAATGGATCCACATTGGTATGCATAGATCACCTGTTGCGGTAAAAATCCGAAGTTCTTGAACTTCAGAAAGTAGACAGTTTCAACATAGCGGATATGCTTAAAAAATACGATGACCTGTATCAACATTAAGCTGGATGTTTGCGTAAGTCGGTCATCAGTTGAGTGGTGTCGGGGCGTACTCCGCGCCAGATAAAAAAGGCCTCTGCTGCCTGTTCGACCAGCATGCCGAGTCCATCAAAGGCTCTCAGTGCGCCGCGTTCCTGAGCCCACTTTACGAAGGCAGTGGGCTGGCGGGTGTTATACATCATGTCGTAACAGATCGAGTTAATGCCGAGGATATCATCCGGCAGTGGCGGGACTTCGTTGTTAAGACCGGCGGAGGTGCCGTTAATGATCAGGTCAAACTTGTCACGTCCCAGCTCCTGATAGGCGCAGGCATTCAGATCGGTTGACTCCAGATAGCTTTCAGTGAATTGATCGACCAGGGTTTCGGCCCTCTCCAGGGTCCGGTTAGCAATGGTCAGCAGTTCCGGTTTCTGGGACAGCAGAGGGCCTAATACGCCGCGTACCGCACCACCGGCGCCTAACACCAGTACCTTACGGTGCCGGATCAAAATTTTATGATTCGTAATCATGTCTCTGGTGAGGCCGATACCATCGGTATTATCCCCTGCAATCTGTCCATCCTGCTGAAAGATCAGGGTGTTGACGGCACCGGCATCTTTTGCTCTCGGGCTGAGCCGATCGGTCATGGCCCAGGCTTTCTCTTTGAACGGTACCGTGACATTCACGCCTTTATACCCGCTGACGATAAGCTGACGAATCTGCTCTTCAAAATGATCATTATCGAGCTCTAGCGCTAGATACTCCAGACTCTGCCCGGTTTCGCTCGCAAACTGGGTGTGGATCTGCGGTGACAGACTATGTTTGATCGGGTTGCCAACGACTGCGTATCTATCCATTGCTATTTGAGCCACTCGGCGACGTTTTTCGCGTAATAGGTTAATATGCCGTCCGCACCGGCGCGCTTCATCGATAATAAGGCTTCGAGCACACAGGCTTTTTCGTCAATCCAGCCGTTCAGTCCGGCCGCCTTGAGCATCGCGTATTCTCCGCTGACCTGATACACATAGGTCGGGTACTGGAATTCATCTTTGATGCGTCTGACGATATCGAGGTAAGGCATGCCCGGTTTGATCATCACCATATCCGCTCCTTCTGAGATATCCAGATCGACTTCATGCAGCGCTTCGTTGCTATTGGCGGGATCCATCTGATAAGAATATTTATTGCCACCCGCCAGGTTGCCAGCGGAGCCGACGGCATCTCTAAACGGGCCATAGAAACTGGAAGCGTATTTGGCGGAGTAGGCGAGTATGCGCGTATTCACATAACCGTGCTGCTCCAGTGCCTGTCGAATCGCACCGATACGGCCATCCATCATATCTGAAGGGGCGACGATATCGGCACCAGCTTCAGCGTGTGACAGCGCCTGTTTGATCAGTACCTCGACGGTTTCATCGTTGGTCACGTAGCCATCGGCATCGAGCAGGCCATCCTGTCCATGACTGGTAAAAGGGTCCAGTGCGACATCGGTTATGACGCCCATTTCAGGAACCGCCTGTTTGATTGCGCGCACCGCGCGCTGGGCCAGGCCCTGCGGATTATAGGCTTCTTCCGCCAGATCACTTTTGGCCGAGGCCGGAGTAACCGGAAAGATCGCTATAGCCGGTATGCCGAGTGCAAAGCAGGTCTTTGCCTCAGCCACCAGCAGGTCGATGCTTTTGCGTTCGACGCCAGGCATGGAGCCAACCGACTGTGTGGTATTCTCACCTTCGATGACAAATACCGGATAAATCAGGTCGTTGGTGGTTAAAATATGTTCACGCATCAATCGACGGCTGAAATTGTTACGGCGCATTCTTCGCGGACGACGATAGGGATAGCTGGACACGATGGATAAACTCCTGACGGGGTGATTTAATTATGTATAAAATATCACAAAAAGTGAGTTTTTTTTAAGCTCTGTTTTAATAAATGTTAACGGACCACCACAACGATGAATGAACTGCTATTACTGGAATTTATTTTTTTCCATAAAGAACCCTGCCGCCGCTTTAAAAAATTTCTGCAGGAACGCCATGTCGAGCTGGTCAGGGAGGCTACCGATGAAACCGATATACAGGCACAACTGGTGTATATCGCGGATACTCTGGATGAAGAACTGAATGAGGAAATTGAGTCTTACTACGATGATTTGATGAGCTTAAGCGAGGCATTGATCAATGAACAGGATGGCACTCAGGAATCGAGTCAGGTCGGACTCGCGGTTTCTCTCGCTGACGGACGTTCGGTTCTGGCTTCGGTGGATCCGGATGTGCTCAACCGGGTACTCAGTGTGATTACCCATGATGAGCTGGGCAAGCTGGTGGATACGATCGCTGATGCCGTCGAGAACCCGGATCAAAGGCCGCTATGCAAGCGCTGAGAAAGTCCGTTACAGGTTTTTGATCAGCCAGCGAATCAGGTCGGTCCATAGATGACTGATCTGGCCCTGGTTCGGCATGATGCCGGCATGCGGTAGCTCCAGCGTGATCACCGGAATGCCCAGATGCATACCGGCATAGTTTCCGAGTGAGCCAGGGTAGGTTCCCATCAGATTCTTATACAGATAACCGATGCGCTCGGGTGCATTATTGCGATTCGGTGCATCGTAGTCGACCAGGCTGTAGGGCGCATGGACGGAAATGATCACATCTGGCTTAAACTGTTCTATCTCCTGTTTCAGCCATTGCGTTTCGGGTTCACTTAACGGGGAATCACCGGGATAACGGCGTGGGTTACGGCTGGTCCTGGAGTCCCAGTATTCGAGTGCCGAGCCGTCGTCATTGGGGGTAAGAAAGTTTCGATTGAGATCAACCCCGTGTGCATTCAGCCGGTTATGCTCGGGTTGTAACGCGCCATCCGGATTCATCAGCGGGCTGACATGCCAGTGGAAAAGCCCTGAATGATGTTTTTCCAGCGTATGCATCCATTTAAACACGATACTGATCGAAGCCAGTTCGTCGCCATGTGTGCCGCCGACCAGCAGCACCCGGCCTTTCGGCTGGCGGCTATTCAGAGGTGGATACTCCTTGAGCAGTATCGGAAACTGTTTTACCGAGTAAAACCCGCTGGGTTGCAGCTTGAGGGCATTACATTCCGTGATTGAGACACTGGCCAGTTTGCGGCTAATCGCCTGGCAGGCCTGAGTGGAGTCGATCAGCGGACTGGTATTGCTCCAGAGCGGGTTGAGGGTGAAAAAGCCGATAATAAAAACACAGGCAGATAAAAACCGGTTTTTATTATCGGCGGTGGAGCGTTGACTAATTTTTGCGTACCGCGTTTGAGTCTATCGCCGCTTGCTTGACGGCGGCAGGGATGGTTTCGATCAGTCTTGGGTCAAATGGCTTGGGGATGATGTAATCCTTACCAAACTCGAGTGATTCCAGGTTGTAGGCATCCAGCACCTGCTGTGGCACCGGCTGTTTCGCCAGCTCACGCAGTGCATTCACCGCAGCGACATGCATTTCGACCGTAATATGGGTTGCACGGGCATCCAGTGCGCCACGGAAGATATACGGAAAGCCGAGTACATTGTTGACCTGGTTCGGGTAATCACTACGTCCTGTTGCCATGATCAAATCCTGTCGGGTGGTATATGCCAGTTCGGGCAGAATTTCCGGGTCAGGGTTGGAGAGCGCAAATACAATCGGGCGTTCCGCCATGGAGGCGAGCATTTTGGTGGTCAGGATATCCGGTCCGGAAACGCCGATAAAAACATCCGCCCCTTCCATCGCGTCATCCAGCGTGCGTCTTTCGGTTACGCGCGCATATGCCTTCTTGTAAGGGTTCAGGTCGGTGCGATCACAGTGAATCACACCCTTGCTGTCGACCAGCGTAATATTGTCCTGATTGGCACCGAGGGAGATCAGTAGTCGCATGGACGCGAGTCCAGCGGCACCAGCGCCGACACAGGTGATACGTGCCTGCTCAAGTGTCTTGCCCTGAATTTCGAGCGCATTCAGCAGACCGGCCGCAATGATAATCGCGGTGCCATGCTGATCGTCATGAAACACCGGGATATCCAGCCTTTCAGTCAGCGCGCGTTCAATCTCAAAACAGCGTGGTGCCGCAATATCTTCCAGATTGATGCCACCGAATCCGCAGGCAATATTGGCAACGGTGGTGATGAACTCTTCAGTGCTGGCAGCGGTGACTTCGATATCAAACACATCGATGTTCGCAAATGCCTTGAACAGAACGGCCTTTCCTTCCATTACCGGCTTGCCGGCGAGGGCTCCCACGTTGCCCAGACCCAGCACCGCGGTACCATCGGTAATCACCGCTACCAGGTTACCCTTGGCGGTATAGCGATAGGCGGCATCAGGATTGGCTGCGATTTTTCTAACCGGTTCCGCTACCCCGGGTGTATAAGCCAGTGACAGGTCGTATTGTGTAAGTGTCGGCTTGGTTATCTGAATGGCCAGTTTACCTGGGGTGGGGTGCTCATGATAGGTGAGTGCATCTTGCTTTAGATTTTTTATATTCATTCGCTTTATCTGGTTTCAATGATTTGACTAAAGGCATCAAACGAAAAGACTGTTTGATCAGGACAAAAAACAGAAGGAAATCTTAGGGTAAAATCACGCCAGTTTCAAATAATAGAAAATCTTATTCTTATGCCAGATTGACACACGCAGGAGGTTGCGCAGCTGGACGAGATGAGTGTTTCTCTGAAAACCGCTACGAGCTTTAGATGACAGGCACAAAAAAGGGTACGCAGGGTACCCTTTCTGGAGTTAACTGGTGAGTTATTTCTTTCCGTAACGCTCACGGAATTTATCAACCTGCTTGGCTGACTGTAACACGTGCTGCTTACCTGTATAGAAAGGATGCGATGCACTTGAAACTTCAAGCTTGATCAGAGGGTATTCATTACCATCTTCCCACTTGATTTTTTCTTTTGCGCTCAGGGTGGAGCGTGTCAGGATTGCGAAATCAGATGAAGAGTCCTGAAACACAACATTTTTATAAACTGGATGGATATCCTTTTTCATATCTCTGTCGGCACTTGCTTTAAAAGGGCGCGAATTCTGCCTCTTTTTTAATCCAGATGCAAGTAATATTTTGTCAGGCGCTTTGTGCGGCTGAGTTTTCAGCTGGCGGATTTGTCGCTCTGCCCGAGCAGGCGGTTTCTGGTCGGTCCCGCGAGTGTTTTTTTCTGGGGTTAGAAGTGCTTCGTGAAAGGGCTAATATAAGCGGAATCTGATGCGTATTTAGCGTGTGAAGTTAATGTAAAACATTACAAAGCGTCGAGAAATATTTGTTCGGACTGGGTCTGTGTTTTTTATCCACATTTCCTGTGGATAAGTCTGTGAATAAGACGTTTATGAGTGGCGCTAAGGCTTATGGGTAAAGGCTTTGTGTTAGATTACTCACTTTTTAACCACGTTCAAATAACTGTTGTAAATCAATTACTTACGAAGTTTAAAAAAGATTTTATGTTTTCCTTGAAATAGCGGTTGACAAATTTTTTGATTTTCAGCAGCTGTGTATAAAAAAGCTGAAATTTTCTCTGTGATGAGATTTTATAACCGTTTAAAAATGAATTTCAGGTTCGACTCGGTGCATATCACTGGTGTCAATATCCAGAAAAAGTGCCTGTAAGTCGTTATGAAATTGCAGCCCCAGGGTGGTTGGTTTTAAATGGCTCGGAGTTACGCTGATCAGTCCCCGTTCTCGGGCTGCTTTTAAAGGCGCGTCCAGCAGCTGAATGGGGAGGCCGCAGCGCTCGCTAAAAAGTGACTTTTCAAAGCCTTCCAGCAGACGCAGAGCATTCAACATAAATTCAAAGGCCAGGTCCTGCTCGTTCAATTCGCGTGTTTCGCTGATACGTGCGCTGCCCTGTTTTTGTAGATAAACCTCAGGATGGCGCTGACGTGTCTGTCGAATCACACGTCCTTCGGCTGGCAGGGTGATCTTGCCATGCGCGCCGGCACCTATGCCCAGATAGTCACCAAAATGCCAGTAGTTAACATTATGCCGGCTGTGGCGCCCGGCTCGGGCATAGGCGGAGATTTCATACTGCAGATAACCAGATTGCTGTAACAGTGCCTGATTCTGTTGCTGCATATCCCAGCTCAGATCATCATCCGGCAGGTTTTGCGGGTTCTGGCTGTGAAACAGGGTGTTGGGCTCGATACTGAGCTGGTAAAGCGAGAGGTGTTCGGGTTCGAGTGTGATAGCCTGCTGTAGATCAGCCTGAGCCTGCTGCAGGGTTTGCTCGGGCAGTGCGAACATCAGGTCGATGTTGATATTGTCGAAACCAGCCTGACGCGCGGCAGCGAAAGCCGACAGGGCTTTTTGCCCATTATGAATACGCCCCAGCAGTTGCAGGCTACGATCATTGAAGCTCTGGATACCTATCGACAGGCGGTTGATGCCAGCTGCACGGTAAGCCCTGAAGCGCGATTCGTCAGCGCTGCCGGGGTTGGCCTCCATGCTGATTTCGATGCCCGGATTAAAATTCAGCAGGGCGCGCAATCCCGACATCAGTTGTTGTATGGCTTCGCCGGAAAATAGCGAAGGTGTGCCACCGCCGATGAATATGCTGCTGATCTGTCGGCCCCAGATCAG
The DNA here is from genome assembly GCA_014382695.1 of Gammaproteobacteria bacterium. Lineage (GTDB taxonomy): Bacteria > Pseudomonadota > Gammaproteobacteria > JACNJF01. The sequence goes on from JACNJF010000100.1 coordinate 35,839, forward strand.
CGGCAGATCCTGCTGCAGGTCTTCCAGTAGTGTATTGATATAGGCGGTTTCATCGAAACTACTCGACTGATGCGAGTTGAAGTCGCAATACGGACACTTACGCTCACACCAGGGCAGGTGCACATACAGGCTTAGCGGCGGGTTGCTGGTAAAAATCAACTTGCTGTCGGCTCGCGTTTATACATGATCTGTGTTGAGACGGCTGACCAGCTGTTTCAATGCCTGGCCTCGATGACTGATGGCATTTTTCTGTTCGGCAGTCAGTTCGGCGCTGGTGCAGTGATGCGTGTCCAGGTAAAAATAAGGATCGTAACCGAAGCCGCCTTCACCGCGCGGTTCGAGTACGATACGGCCTTCCCAGCTGCCTTCACAGATGATCGGCGACGGGTCTTTGGCATGACGCATGTACACGATCACGGCGCGATAGCGTGCAGTTCTTTCGGCTTCGGGCACGTTACGCAGTTTTTCCACCAGCAACGCATTGTTTTTTTCATCGGTCGCATCCGGTGCGGAAAAGCGGGCGGAATATACACCGGGTGCTCCATCCAGTGCATCCACTTCGATACCGGAATCATCGGCTACCGCTGGCAATCCAGTGATTTCGGCGGCATGGCGCGCCTTGATGATTGCGTTTTCAACGAAGGTTGTGCCGGTTTCCGCAACATCCGGGACATTCAATTCCGACTGAGTATGCACCTGATAATCGAGCGGTTCGAGTAAGGCGGCCAGTTCCCGCAGCTTGCCCTTGTTGCCTGAGGCTATGACCAGTTTTTGCATCGCTTAAGCGTCCTTCTGCAGGGTGAATATTTCATTGATGCCCTTGCGCGCCAGCCCCAGCATTGCGTTCAGATGCTCCTGACTGAAGGCTTCGCCCTCGGCAGTGCCCTGAATTTCGATGAAACCGCCGTTGCTGTCCATCACGATATTCATGTCGGTTTCAGCGCTACAATCTTCCGGATAGTCCAGATCGAGTACCGCAGCGCCCTGAAACATGCCGACAGAAATTGCGGCAACCTGGCATTTAATCGGATTCTTTTTAAGGGAACCTTTTGCGAGTAAAATCTGAATCGCATCGTTGAGTGCAACAAAGGCACCGGAGATAGACGCAGTGCGGGTGCCGCCATCGGCCTGGATTACATCACAGTCGATGGTCACGGTACGCTCACCGAGGATTTTAGTGTCGATACAGGCACGTAATGAACGCCCGATCAGGCGCTGGATTTCCATCGTACGTCCACCCTGCTTGCCGGCACTCGCTTCGCGCCGCATACGGCTGGAGGTTGAGCGCGGCAGCATGCCGTATTCCGCCGTCACCCAGCCACTGCCTTTGCCTTTTAGAAAGCCGGGTACATATTCTTCCACGGTGGCGTTGCATAAAACTTTGGTATTGCCGCATTCAATCAACACCGAGCCTTCCGCATGCATAGTGTAATTGCGGGTGATTTTGATGTCTCTTAGCTGATCGTTGTCTCTACCACTGGGTCGCATAGCTTTACTCCTGAAAAATCGCGTGATTATACCGGTTTTTACGCCGAAAAATTTTTCTGGCCAGAATATTTATAAATGGCCGGGTTGATCGCTTAGAGGATGTGAAGTGATGTTGAATTGGGTAGAATGCCTCGAATCAATCAGGGGTTTTATCCATGTTAAAAAGTATGACGGCGTTTGCGCGCGTGCAACAGAGCAATGATAGCGGTGAAATAGTGTGGGAAATCAAGTCGGTGAATCATCGTTTTCTGGAGCCGGGCTTTAAATTACCCGAGGACTTCAAACTACTGGAACCTGAAATTCGCCAGCAGCTTGGACGCTATGCCAGTCGCGGCAAGGTCGATATCAGTCTGCGTTACAAGTTGAACAAAGAGGTACAGTCATCGATTAAGCTCAATGCGGATCTGGTGAAGAATCTGCGTAAGGTTGAACGAGAGGTGTTAACCATCGTGCATGAAGGGCATAGCCTGTCGGTGGCCGATATACTACGCTGGCCCGGTGTCGTCGATGAAATGGATAAAGACTTTAAGCCGCTGCAGGAACTGGCGCTGCAAAGCCTCGATGCCGCCTTGCAGCAACTGGTGGAAAGTCGTGAACGTGAAGGCGGTGCGCTGAAAGAGATGATTGCATCACGTTGTCAGCAGGTGTCTGAAATCGTAGTTAAGGTGCAGCAGAGGAGACCGCAGATGCTACAGGCCATGCAGCAGAAATGGACCGCTCAACTGAGTGAAAAACTGGCCAACTGGTCGGATACCGCAGATAGCGGTCGTCTGGAGCAGGAGCTTGCCATCCTCGCGCAAAAGATCGATGTGGAAGAAGAGCTGGATCGTCTGCAGGCGCATGTAAAAGAAGTTGAGCAGGTACTCGACTGGGACGAAGCAGTTGGTCGTCGACTCGATTTCCTGATGCAGGAACTGAATCGCGAAGCGAATACCCTGTCCTCCAAGTCGCAGGATACTGAAACTACCAAACTGGCGGTCGACCTGAAGGTGCTGATCGAGCAGATGCGCGAGCAGGTGCAAAATATCGAATGATGTTTGTGGGGTTATCGAAAACCACATTTTCGATATCCGTGCCTTATTCGTCGGTTGGAGTTCAGTGAGATTTGTTCTGTAACCGCAATATTAGCGCTTCACCGCCAGTACCCCATCTCCGATCAGTTCAGTAACAAAACCTGCATACTGCAGGCGTTTCGATACTTCATTGGGTACATTACGACCACTGGTTAGTTTATTCGGAGATCCGGTGTAGTGAAACAGCCTGCCTTTGGGTTTCAGTACTCTGGCCAGCTGATCATAAAAAACCTGCGAGTAGAGTTCGCCGGCAATTCCGAAACGTGGAGGGTCGTGTAAGATAGCGTCGACGGAAGCCGATGCCAGTGACTCAATCTGTTCATCGATGCTGGCTCGGGTCAAACTCAAAACGTGATCAACCTTAGGCGACCAGGGGTTTATACCCCGCAGCCAGATCACATCGGGATTTTTTTCAAACGAGATTATCTGGCTGGCTCCTCCCTGTACACACCAGGCAGCAAAATAACCCAGGCCCGCACAGGTATCTAATATCACTTTTCCGCGCGGTTGAATCAGTGCTACTTTGTTTTGTGCATCTGTATAGGGGGAGATCTGCGCCGTCGGTAACATCTTGATGCCATCAATCTCAAAGGTCGGTGGTCCCCAGTCCGTCGGCACCAGTTTTACCAGCGCGCCGGTATAACGTGACACCGGTTTGAATTCTCCATCCTGCCAATAGTAAATGGTTCGTTCCCTGTGTTTTTTCAGGTAGGGGAAAGAGTGACCCTGACAGATCCAGCCCTCCGCATTGATGTCAACAAGAGACAGAGAGCGCCCCAGATCCAGCGAGCACTCAGCCGTTTTCTCTCCGTGTTTCAATGCGCTAAGGAAGATCTGCTGTTGTTTCGATGTTAGTAATGGGTTCATTCAGGCTCGGCTATATTTTTCGATCTGGACGGAGTGTTTGAGTGTTAGCTTGATGTGATTCATTTCCAGTATAATTTCGTTCCGAAACTGGCTTATTAGCCGGTGGTGACCGTGAATTTTATTATATGACTTTAATCTCGATGAACTACTATTTTAACGCGCAATTCGGCAGTCAGTTGGTTAAAATCAGCAAAAATATGAAGTCTGGAAACCGGGTCGGGCGGATGTAAATCATTTAACATGCAGATAAAAATTCATAACTTTGTGTTGTTGTTACTGCTGGGACTGATGCTGCTGTCGCTGGTGTTGTGGAGTACGTCTGTGTGGTTTAGTGTGGAGACGCAGAATCAACACACGGCAAAGCTGATGCGTGACAGCTGGCAGCAGCAACTCGATCAGTTGCAACTGACTCAGCGTCTGTGGTTGCAGCGCCGCCTTGACGAAGTCAGTCGCTGGATGATGCAAAATACCGATGCGCAACAACAGCTGCTATACATCAATCAGTATTATCAACGTTATCCACAAATCCGGCTGTTACAAACGCTGGATACAGAGCAGGTAAGCGAACGTCCCCAAGTTTCAGATTGTTACGATAGCCACGGACATCGTGCCACTGCTAACTTTATAGCGCCAGACTTGGATGTGCTGGTCTGCAGCTTTAAGCAGCGTCCGGTTCTGCTGATAGGTTCAGCGCTCGACAGCGCTGGCAGTGCTCGGCAGTTGTTGATGGCGGTGGATTACTTCTCCTTCATTACTGATTTTGAAAAACTAAGCGGTAAGCACCTGTATCAGGATAAAGGCTCTAAATCGCCAAATCGTTATCTGGAGGCTGGGGTAAACGATCAGACATCAGTGGTGTCATTCGAATTCCGTCAGGGGTTGCAGAATCCAGCTAGTGTTGTACTGGCTCTGCCGGCCGTTAGTTTTGTGCAGATCTGGCTCAGACACCTGCTCTGGATTCTGCCAACGATGCTGCTGATAACGCTGATACTGTATCAGCTGTTATTCAAATCGCTGTTACAGCCGCTGTTTGTGATTACCGAAAGAATGAAAAAAATAGTGCGTATTCAACGCCCGGGTAATAACTATGAGCATCAGTACCTGATGCCGGGGTTGATGCTGTTGCATCGCTACTTTATGCATATGACACATATTGTACGGCATGATCCCCTGACCGGCCTGAATAACCGGCTGATTTTCGAAGAGCGCCTGAAGCACGCTATCCTGGAAGGTAAAAGAACGGGACGACGCTATGCGCTGGTGCTGGTCGATATCAACTCGTTTTATAAAGTGAATCATACCTTCGGCAACTATATCGGTGACGGCTTGTTGAAACAGCTGGCCAAAAGGCTGGCGAATAATTTACGCGAAACAGACAGCCTTGCACGGCTGGAAAAGGATAACTTCGCGTTTTTACTTGAGTTTAAGCAGGCACCCAGGGTGCGTGGCCTGATTGAAAAGATTCACCAGTCACTGTCACTGCCGTATACGGTGTATGGACGTGAGGTGAAGGTGAGTATCAGTATCGGGGTTGCGGTCTATCCCGACTCTGCGCTGGAGCGCGAAGAGCTGGAGTTGAAAGCCAATGATGCCCTGCTTAAAGCGCATCAGGGTGACTGGCCGGTGGTGTATGAACAGTCGTTGATAGAAAAGAGTGACTATGCCGGCCTGAGTGTGATTCAGTCGTTGCATCAGGCGCTCGATAACAACGATTTTGTGCTGTTCTATCAACCGGTGATTGATCTCAAGACTCACCGTGTTCGATACTTTGAGGCACTGTTGCGCTGGAAGCAGCCGGAGGAACACCAGCAGTCGATCGAAAAAACCATCCTGCTGGCGGAAAAAAATCAGCTTATACGGCCGCTTTCACAGTGGATAATTGAACAGGCCTGTGCTCAGCTCAACAAGCTGAGCGGTAGCGGGGTGCATATCGCGGTGAATCTGTCGATGATGGATCTACACGATGATGATCTGCCCGAGCGAATTGCCCGAACCATTGATCAATGTGGTGTAACCAACGAAAAACTCATGATCGAGATCACCGAAGGGCAGATCATGCGCGAGCCGACCCAGGTGATTAAAACCCTGGAGCGGTTGTCTTCGATGGGGATATCGCTGTCTATCGATGACTTTGGAACCGGCCAGGCGTCTTTAACCTATTTGAAGAAACTGCCGGTTGAAAAGCTTAAGATCGATCAGTCCTTCGTCAAGGATATGCTCAAGGATGAAGAGGATCGGGCCATCGTCGCCGCGACCATCCAGCTCGCGCATACTCTCGGTATCGAAGTTGTGGCTGAGGGGGTGGAGACGGTCGAGGTGTATCAGCTTTTGTTACAGATGGGCTGTGATTTCGTGCAGGGTTATTATATCAGTCGACCGATTCACAGCGATCTGGTGTGCGACTGGATCAAGAGTCAGGCGAAACTTCAGGCTTGATCGATGACAGACCGCATGAATCCGGTACTGAGTACTTGAAATTGTTGGATAAAACCTTATTTAAGCTTGTTGTCGCCTGCTTCGATGCGGGCTTTGCGGCTGTCTAGAGCAGCTTCCGGCCAGAGCCGTTTAACTTTTTGAATGAATACCTTATGAAATATCAGGACTATTACAAGATACTCGGTGTTGCGCGCGATGCCGATGCGGTCGCGATTAAAAAAGCCTACCGCAAGATGGCGCGTAAATACCATCCCGATGTGAATAGCTCGCACGATGCGGAAGATCGCTTTAAGGAAGTCAATGAAGCCTATGACGTGTTAAGGGATGATGAAAAGCGCAAGTCCTATAATCAGTTTGGCAGCGACTGGAAGCACGGGCATGAATTCAATTCCGGCGGCTACGGTGGAGCCCCGGGAGGGGGTCATGGCGGCGCAGATTTCAGTGATTTCTTTGAGTCTATCTTTGCCCAGCGTGGGGCAGCGGGATCCGCTGGACGTGCAGGCGGAGGATTCCGTTCGGGCGCTGGATTTCAGCAGCAGGCGAGGGCCGGTGAAGACCAGCACTTGAAGCTGGATATCAGTCTGGAAGAAGCCTTCCATGGTGGCGAAAAAATGATTCAGCTGTCGCGCAATGAATCCAGCGGCGGCGGGGTGGCGACACCTACTCTGAAGAAGTTAAAGATCACGATTCCAGCGGGCGTCACCAGTGGTAAAAAGATTCGCCTGTCGAAACAGGGACACGCGTCAGCAAATGGTGGGCATGCCGGTGATCTGATTCTGGAACTGAATGTGCTGCCGCATAAATGGTTCAGACTGGAGCAGCTGGATTTGATCCTGAAGTGTCCGCTGACACCATGGGAAGCGGCTCTAGGTGGCAAGGTGACGGTTCCCACGTTAACCGGTCGGGTCGAGTTAAGTATCGCAGCCGGCATGCAGTCAGGTCAGAAGATGCGCCTCAAGGGTAAAGGTTTTCCCGGCCATCCGGCGGGTGATCTGCTGGTCGAAATCCAGATTCATACGCCGCCCGCGACCGATGAAGAAAGCCGTGACTGGTATCGCTCGATGCAGCAAAAATTTGATTTTAGTCCGAGAACCTTCTAATGAAGCTTTACTCTGTTGTTGCTAGTCTGCTGTTACTGTTTGCGAATGGTTGCGCTGCCGGGTTACCAGTCACAGTTGATGGTCAGGCCCTGCCCAGTCTGGCGCCGATGCTGGAAAAGGCAACCCCGGCGGTAGTGAATATTTCAACTCGTGGCAAGGTGGTGGTGAGGAACTCGCTGTTGAACGATCCACTGTTTAAACGTTTTTTCAAGCTGCCCGATATCCTGCGCGAAAGGGAAACCATGAGTCTCGGCTCCGGGGTTATTGTGGACGCCAGCAATGGTTATATTCTAACCAATAATCATGTCGTAGAGGATGCGCTGGAAATCAGTGTGACCCTGCGTGATGGACGCCAGTTGAGTGCAGAGATTCTGGGGCGTGATCCGGATACCGATATTGCGGTGATCAAGATCAATGCACCACGCCTGCACAGTATGCCCTTCGCTAATTCCAACGTATTACGCGTGGGTGATTTTGTGGTTGCGATCGGAAACCCGTTCGGGCTCGGGCAAACGGTGACATCCGGCATTATCTCAGCGCTTGGTCGCTCCGGTCTGGGCATCGAATCGTATGAAGACTTTATTCAGACCGATGCCTCGATCAATCCGGGGAATTCGGGTGGTGCGCTGGTTAACCTGCGCGGTGAACTGGTGGGGATCAATACCGCCATTCTGGGTGGTAGTGGCTCGGCTGGCAATATCGGCATCGGCTTTGCGATTCCGATCAACATGGCGCAGGACATCATGTCGCAGCTTATTGAGTATGGGGAGGTTAAACGCGGCAGGCTCGGGGTGCAGGCGCAGGACCTGACGGCAGAGCTGGCCAAAGCCTTTAATATCGAATCCACTCAGGGCGCGGTGGTGACTCAGGTCGAGCAGGGTTCGCCGGCGCAGAAAGGTGGGCTGAAAGTGGGCGATGTGATCATTAAGGCGAATGGGCGAGCGGTGCGTTCCGCGATCGATGTGCATAATCGGATCGGTATGATGCTGGTCGGGCAGGCGGTAGAGCTGGAAGTGATCCGCGGGGGTAACAATATCCTGATTCAGACTACCATTCAGTTGATGGAGATCGTCACCATCGATGGCGCTGAGTTTAGTTATCGGCTGGCGGGTGCGAGTATCGGGGAGATTAAGGAGTCCGATATGCAGAAAGGCTTGCGTCAGTATTTAAGGGTGATGGAGGTTGAGCCGAATTCCCAGGCCTGGCTTACCGGCGTCAGAAAGGATGACGTTATTTTCTCTATCAACAAACAACGGGTAGAAACCTTTGAAGCGGCCTACGCTGCGGCCCGTAGTAGTCGCAATCTACTGCTGAATATTCATCGCGGTAATCAGTCAATGTTTCTGTTAATCAAGTAATACCGATCGAGGTCACACTATGTCTTCTCCGTTAACCCATTTTGATCAATCCGGTCAGGCCCATATGGTCGATGTCGGGGCTAAATCAATCACCCAGCGTAAGGCCACAGCAAGCGGGTTTATCTCGATGCAGGCGCAGACATTCCGGCTGATTGAACAGGGAAGTCATAAAAAAGGGGATGTACTCGGTATCGCCCGTATCGCCGGAATTATGGCAACCAAGCGCACTGCCGATTTGATTCCACTGTGTCATCCGTTAGCACTCACCCACGTTTCAGTTAATTTTACCCTGGACCACGTTGAGCACCGCATTCAGTGTGAATTGACGACCCAGACCAATGGCCAGACCGGGGTCGAGATGGAAGCCTTAACCGGGGTTCAAGTTGCGCTGCTGACGATCTACGATATGTGCAAGGCGGTGGACAGAGGTATGCTGATCGGTGATGTGCGTCTGCTGCACAAGTCGGGCGGTAAATCGGGGGAATGGAACCTGCCGACTGACGCCTAGTTTTTTTGCATCCACTGCAGAATGAACTCAGCCAGCTGCGCAGGATCGTTGATGTCCAGCAGTGGCAAAGGAGTATCCAGCGCCTGGTCACTGGCTAGCGCAATGATGCGATCATCACCCGGGTATAACAAAGGCTTGTTGAGTGACGGTCGGTGCAGTTCGATGCGGTACAGGGATTGCTCATGACGAAAGCCTTCTACCAGTACCAGATCTATCTGCGTTAAATCCAGTTTCTGTAATTCCTGTTCCAGCTTTGGTTCGCTGTGTGATGAGTTTTCGCGAATCAGGGCACTGCGGTATTTTGACGTGATCAGAGTCTGGCTGGAGCCTGCATGATGCAATTCATAACTGTCTTTTCCTGGGTGATCGATTTCAAAGTCGTGATGGGAATGTTTCACGATGGCGAGTCGAACGCCGGCGTGTGTAAGCAATGGAATAAGCTGTTTCAGCAGGGTGGTTTTTCCGGTTCCACTGAAGGCCGCAAAGCCGATGATTCTGACATGGGGTGAGGACTGATTTTTCATGCGCGGGATTATAACCATATTAACGCTATCGATTCAGCGTTTAGTTTCAGTCATGTCTTTTCCCAATATAAAAAAAACCCGGTCAGATGGCCGGGTTTCTATCTTCAGCTTAACGCCTCTCGATTAATGCAGGCGAAGCTCAACGCGACGGTTTTTGGCGCGACCTTCAGCCGTATCATTGGTGGCTGCAGGCTCCTTGTCGCCATAACCGCGTGCGCTCAGGCGGGCAGGATTTACCCCTTTAGTAATCAGGTAATTGCGTACCGCTTCGGCACGTTTCTGTGAAAGCGCTCGGTTGAAATCAGGATTGCCTCTACTGTCACTATGTCCTGCAACAATCACATGTAGATCCGGATTGTTTTTAAGATCCTGAATAGAGGCATCCAGGCGTTGGTTGGATGATTCATTGAGTACATCCGAGCCTGACTTAAAGCTTACCCCTTTCAGGTTAATCACCTGTTTGATGACCGGGTTTTCCATCGATGCTTTAGCTTTGGCAGCAGCTTCCGCATCGGCTTTGGCTTTCGCGGCGGCGGCAGTGGCGGCAGCCGCTTTAGCAGCGGCTTCGGCATCGGCTCTAGCTTTCGCTTCTGCAGCAGCAGCACGGGCCTTTGCATCGGCAGCCGCTTTGGCAGCTGCGGCTGCTTTGGCGTCGGCCTCTGCTTTGGCTTTAGCCGCAGCAGCAGCTTTTGCTGCAGCAATATTTTTTGGATCCATTTTTGCGCAATAATCTGCATCCGTTGA
>JACNJF010000116.1 GCA_014382695.1 Gammaproteobacteria bacterium
AAACCGCTTGAATGATTTTGGTTATTTCAGACTCATTTGTTAATTGGAAAATACTGTCGTGCTCTTTACAGTCCTGGACAAGGGTTGTTCCCAACAACCCCTTTGCATTCCCACCATCCCTGGCGGTCATTCCAGCTAAAATCATGCTGGAATGACGCCAGTAGAAGTAACACTTATTCGTTACCCTATACGGACCGACTGGCCGCAAACGTTACAAGAATCCACTCCCGAGCGAGGAAAGCTATAGTGAGTGAAAAACCATCCGATAAGTTTTCAAATACCAGCATAAATAATCAATAGACCGGCTATATTGAACATGAACAAAGGTTGCTCCCAACAACCCCTTTGCATCCCCACCATCCCTGGCGGTCATTCCAGCTAAAATCATGTTGGAATGACGCAGGCAGAGGCAACAGTTACATATTTCGCCCTGCGAGTCGGTAAATCCGCTCCGCACCACCACATTGACAATCATACTTATTCATACATAATCACACAAAACATCCCGGAGTTTATTTATGATTCGACACACAATTTCAATTCCCGAGCGAATGAGTGAATACCTTCTCCACCAGGTTAATTCAGGCCAGTACGGGAATATTAGCGAATACTTTCGTGACTTAATCAGACAGGATCAGCAGAAAACACAATCCGATATTGATAAGTTACGAGGACTACTGGAAAAAGCTGAAGCCAGTGGAGTAAGCCAGTTATCGCTGGATGACATAAAAAACAATGCTCGAAAACTGGAGTAAATAATGCTTACTAAAACAAATACTTTTGATATTTCAGAACACCTGGAGTCAGATGAGGATATTCGGGAATTCCTTGATGAGTCGATTGCAACAGGTAATAGATCTGACTTTATTCATGCATTGAACATTGCTGCCAGAGCCAAAGGAATGACCGAAGTTGCACATCAGGCCGGAGTAACTAGAGCAAGTCTATATAAATCACTGAATGAAAACGGAAACCCGCGCTTTGAAACTATCAGTAAAATTGTCGATGCTCTGGGTTGTAAGCTATCGATTACTAGCCACCAATAAACGAAACAGAACAACAACTCTTTGTATTTCCGCCATATCCCAGGCGGTCATTTCTGCTAAAACCATGCTGGAATGACGCCGCTAGAAGCACATTAAATGACTTTGCTCGATTCCGCTTAAAGCCCCTCTCGCACATCCGTATGCTTCGGGACATAAGGCCATCCCTGGCCAAAAAAAAAGCCTGCTAATTTAGTTTAAATTAGCAGGCTTTTAGTCGTTCCCATTCACTTATCTACATACCGGCCTGAGCACCAGGCCGATAGCTTTAGAAAATGCTACTTAGTTGTTTTGAATCACGATACTCGGGAAAGCGGCAGAATGATCTTTCGCCTTGGTCGCCAGCTTGGCGGCTGTCTTACGTGCGATTTCACGATAGATTTCGCTGATCCGGCTTTCCGGCATCGCGGCTACCGTCGGGTTGCCGCTATCGGCATGCACACGGATCATGATATCCAGCGGTAACGCACCGAGGAAATCGACGCCGTATTCTTTCGCCATGCGCGCACCACCGCCTTCACCGAAGATATTCTCGGCGTGACCGCATTCGCTACAGATGTGGATCGACATGTTTTCGACGATGCCGAGTACCGGCACTTCAACCTTCTGGAACATCTTCAGGCCTTTACGTGCATCCAGCAGCGCAATGTCCTGTGGCGTGGTGACGATGACCGCGCCGCTGACTGGAATCTTCTGCGCCAGGGTTAACTGGATATCACCGGTTCCGGGTGGCAGATCGATGATCAGATAATCGACATTTTTCCAGTTGGTATCGTTGAGCAGCTGTTCCAGCGCCTGGGTGACCATCGGGCCGCGCCAGATCATCGGGGTATCTTCTTCCACCAGATAACCGATCGACATCGATTGAATGCCGTGTCCAATCATTGGTTCGAGGCTTTTACCATCGGACGATTCCGGCTGACCGGAACAACCCAGCATGCGAGGCATACTTGGTCCGTAGATATCCGCATCGAGGATCGCGACGGTGGCACCTTCGGCCTGTAATGCCAGCGCCAGATTGACGGCGGTGGTTGATTTACCCACACCACCCTTGCCAGAGGCTACGGCGATAATATTCTTGATGCCTTCCTGCGGCTTCAGGTTCTGCTGTACCGCATGCGAACCAATCTTGCTCGACACCTTAACGTCTACCGACTCCACGCCATCGAGCGCAGACACGGTTTCTTTAATTAATTTCTTTAATTCATCAAAATAACCTGCAGCCGGATAACCCAGCACGATGGTAATGCTGACTTTTGCGCCATCAACTTCGACCGATTTGATGGATTTGGTAACCGCCAGATCTCTCTCGGTATTAACATCAATAATGCTACCTATAGCGGTTTGAACTTGTTCTTTTGTAAGTGACATAAAAATACCTTAGTAAGCAGGTTATTCGTTGGATCGCCGATTCTACATTAGCCCAAACTTATATTTAACCTTTTATTTGCAGGATATACCCCCGAAAATAAAACTGGCGCTATACAGCTGTAGATGCAGCACATAAAATAACGCGTTTCCTCAAATCAACATATATGTCCATGAGCTCCACACGTAAAATAGTTGTTACCAGCGCACTTCCATACGCCAACGGCCCGATTCATATTGGCCATATGGTGGAATATACACAAACGGACATATGGGTGCGCTTCCAGAAATTACAAGGGCACGAATGCATTTACGTGTGTGCCGATGACGCTCATGGCACCCCGATTATGCTCAGCGCACAGGCCGCTGGCATTACCCCGCAACAGCTGATCGACCGGGTCAAGCTGGAGCATGAACAGGATTTTGCTGATTTTCTGATCGGCTTTGATAACTTCCACAGCACCCACTCGGAAGAAAACCGCTATTTCGCGACCTATATCTACCAGCAACTGAAGGCGAAAGGACATATTGCGACACGTACCATTTCCCAGTCTTACGACCCGAAAGCCGAAATGTTCCTGCCCGATCGCTTCATCAAGGGCGAGTGTCCTAAATGCGGATCTCCCGATCAGTACGGCGATAACTGCGAAAAATGCGGTGCCACCTACGATCCGACCGAACTCAAAAACCCGCGCTCCGTGGTCACTGGTGAAACCCCGATCGAAAAGGATTCGGAACAGTATTTCTTCAAGCTCGGCGACTATGCCGACATGCTCAAGCAGTGGACTCGAGCCGGTCATATCCAGAAAGAAATCGCCAACAAGATGGATGAATGGCTGGAAGACGGCCTGCGCGACTGGGATATCTCACGCAATGCGCCCTACTGGGGGTTTGAGATTCCGGATGCGCCGGGCAAGTATTTCTATGTATGGATGGATGCACCGATCGGTTATCTGGCCAGCTTTAAAAACTGGTGCGATAAAACCGGACACAACTTTGATGAATACTGGTCTGCCGACAGCCAGGCCGAGCTGTATCACTTCATCGGCAAGGATATCGCACGCTTTCACACCCTGTTCTTCCCCGCCATGCTGCACGGTGCCGGTTTCCGTAAGCCCAGCGCAGTGTTCTGCCATGGCTTCCTGACCGTGGACGGACAGAAGATGTCGAAGTCACGCGGCACCAATATCAAGGCCCGAACCTATCTCGATCATCTCAACCCGGAATACCTGCGTTACTACTTCGCCGCCAAGCTCGGCGCTGGCATCGACGATATCGACCTTAATCTGGAAGACTTCATGGCGCGGGTAAACTCCGATCTGGTCGGCAAGGTAGTGAATATCGCCAGCCGTTGTGCCGGGTTTATCAGCAAGAAATTTGACGGCAAGCTGAGCGATAGCCTCAGCAACGACAGCCTTAATCAACGCTTCCTGAGTGCGTCAGCGTCTATCGCAAAAGATTACGAAGGGCGCGAATTCGGCAAGGCCATGCGTGAAATCATGGCGCTCGCCGATCTGGCTAATCAGTACATCGACGAGCAGGAACCGTGGGTACGCATCAAGGATGAAGCCCAGCAGGAAAATGTTCAGGATACCTGCACCATCGGTATCAACTGTTTTCGTCAGCTGATCATTCTGCTCAAACCGGTACTGCCGCAACTGGCCGCACAGGCGGAAGCCTTTCTGAATGTCGGCGATCTACAATGGGCCGACCTGCCCAACAATCTGACGGCGCACAGCATCAATCGCTTCAAGCCCTTGATGACACGCATCGAAAAAGACAGGATCGAGGCTATCATCGAAGCCAGCAAAGAGACTACAGCACCTGCCGCAGCCACTCCGGTGATCGATAGCAGCATCGACCCGATCGCACCCGAGATCAGTTACGAAGACTTCGCCAAACTGGATCTGCGCATCGCGCGTATCGTCGCCGCCAAACCGGTCGAAAAAGCCGACAAGCTGCTACAGTTAACGCTGGATATCGGCAACGAACAACGCAATGTATTCGCCGGCATCAAATCCGCCTACAAAGCGGAAGAGCTGGAAGGCAAGCTGACCGTGATGGTGGCCAACCTGGCGCCGCGCAAAATGCGTTTCGGACTGTCCGAAGGCATGGTGCTGGCAGCCGGCCCCGGTGGCGATGAACTGTATATACTGAATCCCGACACGGGTGCCCGTCCGGGTATGCGCGTCAAATAAACCGAAAACACTGTCTGTTGCCGTGGCGCTTATGCTGCCATCGCAATAGATTTCGATACGACACTACACTACCCGAGCAGGACAGGCATATGAACAATGGCGACATTCTACGACGTATCCGCTATGTATTTGATTTTAGCGATGCAGAAATGATCGCGCTCTTCGCTAAGGCGGATCAGGCTGTCACCAGGGAGCAGGTGAAGGCCTGGTTAAAAAAAGAAGAAGACCCTGCTCATCAGGAATGCAGCGACAGCATGTTCGCACTGTTTCTGAATGGCCTGATTAACGATCAGCGCGGACGCAAGGAAGGGGTACAACCCGAGCCGGAAACCAGGCTCACCAATAACATCGTATTCAACAAACTGAAAATTGCACTCAATCTGAAAGCCGAGGATGTGTTAAGAATACTGGGCCTGAGCGGGTTCCACCTGAGCCAGCATGAGCTGAGTGCGTTGTTCCGTAAGCCGGGGCATAAACACTACCGCGAATGTAAGGATCAGATATTACGTAATTTCCTCAAGGGCCTGCAGATAAAGTATCGCGAGCAGGCGGAATCAGAGGAAGAATAACAACGGCTCGCTCGCACCGTCTGTCACACAGGCTGAACTGGCACCCCTCACTCGCCGACAGCCTGTTGTTGATACCCCCACTCGCTGCTTCGGTAGCAGTGTGCTTGATCCAGACCTTGAAACTGAGCTTACTGGAAGCCTGAGTCATCGAATTTGGCGGCACATTACCTGTGCCGCAGAAACCTCTGAATTAATCAGAGGCTCCCGGACTCCAGTCAATTCAGATAAGCGCTGCGCCCCGTCCAGTCAATATCGGCGTCCCCCTTTGAAAGCGGTCACCGGCGCAGTCGATGCAACAGCGTCAGTTTTTTTCGTTCTTGTTATTAGTCTCTACTGTTATAATCAGTGCATTATTCTGCAAATGATGCTTCATCAGGCCATCCTAACTATGTTTATGTTTCGACCTATCAGTAAAAGTATTGTTATCGCCGTTAGCGTATTGCTGAGCTCTGCCGTCGTCGCTGTCGATATGAGCCGACTGGAAGAGAAGAAGTCCCAGCTCAACGAGCAATACATAGAGCTCGAACGCCACAACATGGGTTACATGGCCAAAAAAATCGAGCTCGAAACAACAAAATCCAAGTTAAGGCGCTTGAAGCAAAGTGCAGCCGGCGAACGATTTGCGCTGGATGAGATGATTAAAGCACAGGAAAAATCACCGGGCGTCGATTACGCTGACAAAATCGAATCCCAGCGCTCTGAGTGGCGAAAAATAAATAAGCTATACCTGTCACAAAAAGAGTATGCGCGCATCCTGCAGGATAAGGTCGAGCAGGACAAAATTAACTACAAGATTACCCAACAAAAAATTGCCAGTTCACAGCATTCTATCAGCGGGATGTTTAATGCTCTTTCCGAACAGGAACTGAATAGACAGCTGAGCAGTCTACGCAAGTCTCAGGATATAGAAATATCTACCGTGGAAACCTGTAGCCTGTCGGTCACCAAAGATGACTGTATCGATAAAGCGCGTGTGCGGGCCGAACGAGATGCGGCAGAACGAGGTTCACTGGTGGTGATCGATGCAGTGACCGAGGTTAAAGACTTTAACCTGACAAAAGATGAGGTGCGTTCTCGCGTATCGGCCAGAATCTCTAACATTCAGGTGATCAAAAAATCCTTTGATCTGACTCCAGATAGAACCGGCTGGAGAGTTGAATACGCGATTACGGCAACCGTGACCCCGGCCATTCATGAAGATATGCGCAGCCAGCTAAAACAGCAGATAACCACCATGTTTACTTCTGGCATTGTTTTTCGCGATATAAGCACGAGAGACTTACCGGATATCATTGAATTGCCGCCCGAAGAAGAACAGGACTTTTCTGCATATGCACCACCGCCAGCCTATGTGGCTCCAGCTCCGGCTTATGCACCACCGCCAGCCTATGTGGCGCCAGTTCCAGCGTATGTAGCACCAAAAACTCCAGCCTATGCAGCACCAGCACCCACTACTCCAAGGTATGTGCCACCCACTCAGGCGTATGTGCCTGCAGTACCTGACGCGATAATGACTGAGAGGACTACACAGGAGATTCTTGAGGAGACTGAAAAGGAGATGCGAGCGATCCGTAAAGCGGCCGTTGCGAAAGCAACAAAGAAGGAAGAGGTCGAAGCCAAGGACGAACTGGATTCGAGAAGCATCACCATTATGGTTTTTTAAAGTTAGCGCTCGAGCATTTAACCAAAGACAATCTTAGTTTAACGACTGCCCCGGTTTAAAGATTAAACTTTAGAGCTTAGCGAGTCATCGGATAAGCTAACCACATAAACAGCTCACCCGTTTCCGGGTGGGTCCATTCCTGGATAACCTTCACGTCGTTTAGCTGTAGTGCACCCACTGTGCTAACGCGCTTAAAATCGTCGGCACTAATTTTCACTCCACCACTCGTTGAACTGGTCGTTGCTATGCGTGATTGAGATTCTACGGATGCCGATTTAAAGCGCGACATCTCTGCTCGAGCCAGTATTTTTGCGACACGACGTTGAGCCTCGATGCCACCTTTTTGTTGCGGCAAAGCGGAAGCAGTAATTCCGATGTGACCCGGGTATTCAGGGTTGTCCACCCATGTTGGCAGCGCTATGGTCGTCTCGGTTGGCTGATTGACGGTACTGCAACCGGTAACAAAGATGGCCAGCAATAGGTATGGAAATATACGCACGTGATCTCTCGCCTCTGGGTCAGAAATTAGGGTGTGTTAACGATACGACAGGTATTATTTGATGCTAAATCTGAAGCAAGGCCGCCGCTAACGACGGTCTTGCTTCTTTAGTTTAGCGCCGCTTATTTAGAAAATTGCGGAATAACTTACGTCAAACGCCAGTATCGTTTCATTGGTACTGACACCATCGATTGATACACCACCAACATCATATTCATCAAAGTTATAACCCTGGTAGCTTGCCTTAAAGGCTAGCCCGGTGGTCTTGGATAGTGGCATGCTGTAACCTGCGGCAAGGCTCAAACCGATAGTATTGGCGTCGGCTGTAGAACTATCTAAATTTACCGGATCATTATTGACTAATTCACCATCCAGAATTGCGATAGCAGCATTCAGTGAAACGACATTACCGTTGGTCGGAATATTGATACCCGCTCCGCCATAGATACCATCAGCGGTAAACTCAACTGAGACTCCGGGAGTCTGACTGAAATTACTAAATTCTGATTTTCCGGATTTGTAGCCGCCAAATATTGTGACGTTGCTAGGGAAGACATAACCTGCAGTGAGTACCAGGTCTGTTCTTGTAAAGTCCATTGTTTCTCCAGAATCATCAGCTTCAGCGTTAATGCTGGTACTGTAACCAAGATCGAAATACCAGCGACCGTTAATAATACTTCCTCCAATACCTGCTTTGAGGTAAGTAGTGCTGAGATCATCTTTAGATTCGAAACCCGGTGTTGTATCAATAATTTCCAGATTGTAGGTAGCCAGGCCAACATCGACTCTGGGTCTGAATTTGGGTTCGGCAAATGCACTTGCTGAGATCAGTAGACTGGTAGATATGATGATCGTGTTTAACGCTTTCTTGCTCATTATTATTCCTCTTGTTGATAAAGTAGCCGCTTGTTTTATTCAGGGAAGCTCTGATTCATTCAGGCGTTCCTGCGGATATCGAAAATCACATTTTTCGATATCCATGCCCTGAGAATTCATGGATCAATTTTTCAGAGCTTCCATTGATTATTACTGGTCCATTCTTCACGCTGCAAGGATCGATTGTTGACTAGCGACAGGCAAAAGTCAACGTGTGATATGCAATGCCCGCTATTCACCTATCAAGCAGTAAGACTGCTTAAGTTATTGATTCCAATATTAAATTTGAAAGATAACAACTCATAAAAAACAGCTCTTTGCCCCTTAATACATCCATATCAGAGTAGAATGGCACTTGCTTTAGCTCAAGCGAGGGATTACTCGTCTTTCCGGCGCACCACCGAAGGGATTCAGCAGGTAGATCGGAGCATAACCCCATGGCGCGGTGTAGTACGACTCCATGGAAGGAGGAGGTAGAGCCACGTCAGGAACAGTGGCCGAGAACAACTCAGGAGAAGTTGTCGAGGAAGCCAGAGTCGGAGCCATGGTGCTTACCGGGGTGCCATTCGTTGAAATGGACTCCATTTCAGGTCTGGAGTAACGATGAGCAATCAACGCCCGGCACCTTGCCCACCTAAACCAGCCATCACATGACCTACGGCACCTATCGCAAAAAATATAATCGCCAATACGAATGCAGGAATAATATATCTTACGATTTTTCGTTCGCGCTCTGTTTGTGAAAAGTAAAGTAGCGAACCGGAAAATATAGCGCACCCCACTAATAATATTACCGATTCAAACTCAAAATTTGATATGGATTTAATTGCGATCTTGAATAAATACCACGCAAAACTCGCCAGACCCGTTAGCGCATCTAAAATACTGGGCGCTCCGGATAATAAGGAAACCGTCAGAACAACCCCAACACAAAGAAGCAACAGGGTTACGGCAACTTCAAGCCAAAAAATCACTCGCTTGAATAAAATCAACTTACTCATATTGCATTACGTCATATAACTAGTAACTGGCGCGAATCAGCAGCGCGGCACCATGTGGATGAGCATCACGACTATATCCAGGCGCTTAGAGAGCGGTAACCCTACTCGTTAATCTCCGCCTCAACCAGTTTAGCCAGAAGAATCAGCGATTCCTGCCAGCCCAGATAACAGGCCTCGGTCGGAATCATATCAGGTATCCCTTCCTGCACAACATTCAACTCGGTGCCGCAGGAAACGGCCCGTAGCGTTATCGTCACCTGCATCACTCCCGACAGGTTTGGATCATCGAATCTATCCGTGTAACGAATGCATTCACTCGGAACCAGTTCCAGGTACTCACCACCGAAGGCGTGACTGTGTCCATTGCTGAAATTGGTGAACGACATCCTGAAGCTGCCACCGACCGTGGCATCCATCTGTTCGACCGTACAGGTAAAGCCATTCGGAGGCAGCCATTTGGTAATGGCGGCGGCATCCAGAAACGCCCGATACAGGCGCTCGGGTGGGGACCGCAGTACACGATGAATCCGGATAGTATTTGTGACCATGATGAACCCTCTAATATTTCGCAGTGGTTGATGGAAAAATTACCGTGCTGACGCTGCATACCCACACCAGGCCTGCAGACTAAACCGACAGCAGCAAAGTATAGTGCCGTGCCGAATTGCCTGTCAGCTGATTTTACGGGAAAGCCGGGGCAATTTTATTCAAGCAGACGGATTCTATTTAAGCTCCGAGGATTCTATCACCGTATAAAAAATACTCTTATAAATCGTCACGCCAACACTATACTGACGGGCTTAACAACCCTACCAGGAGGCATAAGCATGTTAACCACAAACCAGTCCGCACCGGACTTTGACGCCATCGATGAAGTCGGTCATCCACTCAGGCTGGCTGATTTCCTTGGTAAAAAGAATGTGGTGCTGTATTTCTATCCGAAAGACGACACCCCGGGCTGCACTATCCAGGCCAATCAGTTCAGCGCGCTGATCGAGGAATTTAATCAACTCGATACCGTCGTCATCGGCGTCAGCAAGGATTCCTGCGCCAGTCATCAGGCCTTTATCGACAAGTTTTCGCTGAAGGTCCGCTTAATGTCGGATGACTCCGGCAAGGTTTGTGAAGACTATGGTGTATGGCAGGAAAAGGAAAAGAACGGGGTTAAAAAAATGGGCATCGTGCGCTCCACCTTCATCATCAATCAACAGGGCCTACTCACATCGGTCGAATATGATGTCGCCGCAGAAGGCCATGCGCAGCGCGTGCTCGATTTCATCCGCCACAGCGGCCCCAGATAGGCCGTAACAAGAAAGGCCGCCGAAGTCCCGTATAATACCTGGGCTTCAGCGGCTTGGCCTCTCAGGGCACCGATTTAAAGGTCACCACCGGTTCGTGCGTCAGGGTTAAAGCGCTGCCGTCCACATTGCGAAAGTTCATCAGCAGGTTAACCCGTGCCAGTTGCGGTGGCGCCAGCGAGATCGCTGCAGAATCGCCCGCAGGAAGTGTTTGCGAGGATATTGCGATTCCGGCATCTAACGCAGCACGGTCAGCATACAGTGTCAAGCTAGCCTGCGTATAAAAACGTGCATCGATAGATGCCGTCATCTGACTCGCAGCCCCGGGTTCGAGCACTAAATTGCTGGTAACAAATGCGCCCGATGTCCAGCTTTCAATGGAAGGTGTTGTAGAAAAATTATTAGGATCAGCAACCAGTATTTCCGCATTGATCGCGGTCGAAATATCCATCGAAATTTGAGTTGAGTCGGGCTGCGAGATAAAAACGGTGGTGGTTCCACCGCTACCGAACTGGGCCGGAAGCTCTGCATCCGCGGCGAGGTTTTTATTCAAGAAACTGCCGAAGCCTTCGTCATAGGTTGCCGAGGTATAGTTAGTCTCGGAGACCGCAGTATTACTGCCCTGAGAGACTGCCAGCAGGGTCGCTTTGAGTAGTGGTTCACTGGTGTCAACATGGATGGTGTACATCAGGAAAGGCGACTGGTAACTCGGACAGTTTCCACCCTCACGGGTTACCTTTACATCGAATTGACCACCGCTGGCAGGTTGACCCGCAGCCGCCAGCGCATCCTTAACCGTGAACGCGATCGGGAAAGCGTCGATAAAAAAATGGTTACCATTACGTGCAGAACGTCCCAGTTCCGTATTGCGCACGCGCGCGACCAGTACTTCGCCAGTCGATGCTGCACCAATGCACTGAGGCACGACTACGCTACCATTAAGCGATAGTGTGCCATCCACTGGAACCACGACATCCGCTTCGGTCGTATGTGTACCCACCGTGTCCCCGCCGAACAGATCCTGCTGGCGGTCAACAATCTCTTCCGTCGCATCTGCAAACACATGCACCTCGATGCTCGATGAACAGTGAGAAATATCCGCCTCAAGCTGGTTGATGGTGAAACGCGAAAAGCGCAATACCTTATCCGCCGGGTTTAACTGTGAGGAAGATGAGAGTGGCGTTTCGAGCAGATTGGCGAGTGCGAACGGGTTACCGGTGTTAACACATTCGGCATAGCCAACATCGCGCAGTACGTCGATAAGATCCGGAAACAGCCTGTCTTCAAGCGCGCCGCAGGCCTGCGACTCTTGCGCCAGCGCACAGGTCCCTTCGTAGCGAAACAGGTCATCCAATTGGTCGAGGTGAACTTCAATATCATTACTGATCGGGGTATTACGGAACTTGACGCCCATAAAGACTAGAAACTGCTCGAGTTTCTGATCCAGCACCGCAATGAAATCATCCGGGTTACACTCCACCTCCAGAAGTTCTGTAGCCGCATGTGCCCCGATCATAGCGCCAACAAACCTTTCAAAAGTCTCCTCATCATTGACCGCAATCACCCGTGCATTCGTTTCAGCCGCCCGGTAACGATTACAGGTAGCGGTGAGTAAGTTTTCTACATTCCTATCCGCGCAGGCAATTTGCAGGTTCTGTATCGCCGTCAACTCACGGTTGATCGAATCGGGATCACCCTTCGCCACGGTGCTCTGGATGTTCGCGATCATGTCATCCAGTATCACATCACAGTCCACAGGTCGCACCGCCAGCACGGTACTGGAACCGTCCGTCAGCGAGCGTCTGGCGATACCCACTGGAGCGGGTTTAGCGGCTGCGGTCAGAAAACCCATCACCGGTAGCTGCGCCGACAACTCGGAGCCATTCACGATGCCACCAACCGGCACACTACCCTCGCTATCCACCCAGAAGAACTGGATGCCGGCGGGTAACGCAGCACGCGCGGACAGCCGCACCGTTACCGGAAATAACGGTACCACACCGGCTGGTGACAGGCTGAAGCGGGCGATGTCGGTTCCCGCAGACAAAGGAGTCAGGGTAAAGGCAACATTGTTAGTCACGGCTCCGGCAGGAAAATCCAGCGTCATCCGGCTACCGGTCAGGTCTTCTGCCGCCAGACCACCTCCGGCCGCCCCCAGAGTCACGGCTACCGGATTGCCCGGAACAAGGTTAACGGCGGCGGAAGAATCGTTAGAACCCCCGTTACTGCAGGCATGCACAAAAAACAACGCAACAACACAGATGTACAGTTGAAACTGTTTCATACATCAACTCCACTAAGAGGGGAAAGTGAAAATAACTCGGATAATTATGCAGATTAGCGATCGGATAAAAATGTATATTCGATCACAATTCCGAACAAATTTTGATTGACTCCGCAACCTTTTTTAGACAAAAAAATGACCCGAAACACTTTAACCCGCACGGTTAAAATAAACCGCATTAAAGACCGTAGACACTCATCCATGAGTGTCC
Source organism: Gammaproteobacteria bacterium (assembly GCA_014382695.1). Lineage (GTDB taxonomy): Bacteria > Pseudomonadota > Gammaproteobacteria > JACNJF01. The sequence continues at coordinate 13,011 of JACNJF010000116.1, forward strand.
ATAGTGCGGCTGTATTTCAGATAACGCTTAGCGTGTACAACCGAGAACGTCAGCGGTTCGTTTTGCCAGCAATGAGGTTTCCTGATGCGCCATATAGGTTGGATAGGCTTCCGCTTCAGTACAACCAAGATTGTTAACCGCATTTCGATAGGCGTCATAGTAAACGTCAGCCCCATTCACCAGCGCAGCAATCTGCACATCGGAACTGCCACAACTGCGTATATAACTGAAATTCCGGTCGGTGTAATTGGACAGTATGGGAGCACTGGTATTGATACCGGAGCAGGTGCTGGCCGCACCACCCCCGCTGACCTGGGTCGGCTGCTGCGGAGCGGTACGCGGTGTTATGCCGGTGGAAAACGCAACGTCGATCGAACCCTTACCATTAAAAGCCTGTAATCCGGGACCGGCTGTTGCCAGATTCGTCAGTGCCGTTACCTGGCCACTGTTATCAATCAGCGAAGTCGCAGAATCAACAGAAAAAAACGAGCGCCCCGTCCTTCCAGTGAGCGGGGCCGGAGGAGTCCATCCCGTTGCCGGATCAAAATATACACCCGCTAAAGTTTCATAATCGACATCATAATACAATACAAAAACATGGCCAGCCTCAGACACATTGACCGCCATAATAACGACGCCGGGACGGGCCGCCTCTGCGGCTGCTAAGGCAGCCACTGTTTCATTGCCAACCCAGCCTTTCCCCGGCACAAATCGATTTACCCTGACCACACCTTCCTTTAATGCATAAGCTACTACGGCGTAACCATTCTGACTGGTTGCATACCCGCTCAAAGTATTCCTTTAAATTGTTAAATCAGTGTTGTTTATCACAGCGTTCGACAAGTTGCTAAAGTGCCAGAATCGAATTTTCGCTGGAAGCGTTGATCCCGCGCGAGCGTTTGATTGATCCATCACAAACACGCTACCATTACTGCTACTCCCCACTTCAAATGGACCGCGAAAATAATTACCTAAATCAGCCACGCTGGACCAGCCCCCGACCGCCGTATATGTCACATACTGCAGACTCCAGTTCTCTTCACTGGGTGACAGTGACGTACTGACATAAGGCTGCCATTTAAGCAGTCCCATGATGCCACCATCCGAAGTAGCGACCAGTTTGGGAGACACACTGTCATAAGCAATGGCACCTGAGCTGGCAACTAGCAGGCTGGTTTCCCAGCTCCCGCCACTTATCCGACGATTGACCCAGGTTTTAAACCCGGAGTTATTACGCTGTATCAATGCGGTTACTGTTCCATCATTATCATAGACAAGGGATACCTGTGCGATCGATGTCGAGACCGCACTGGTCAGCAGTACCGTTGCCGTTTCCCAGCCGCCGGCCGGTTTAAAAGTTCGAGCCATAAAGCCGCTACTACTGTCATACCAGGCAAAACTGATCTCACCCAATACCGGCTCAATGGCCCAGTCAGTCATAGCAGGAATGGTTGGTGTGGTAAGCTGCCCCGAACTCCAGTTCACACCATCGAAGTGCGCATACCAGAAATTGGCCAGGGGTGATGCGTTGGCTGGCTCAGTGGAGCGCCAGACAATGGTGGCACGCCCGCCATCGTCCACCATGATATTTGCTGATGTAAGCGGGAAATTATCCTGATCAACCGCCGCCGCTGTACTCAACACTGTTTGCCCGCCCCAGCCCTGTGCTGGCACGTAACGGTTAACCGCAAGCAACCACTGGCTTCCGTCCCAGCTTGGCCAGGCAACGGTGATATTACCGTTACTGTCTATCGCTGCAGGGGTAACACGGTCACAATAATTTACCGCCCGTTTGCACACGCTGTCATTGTCGGAATTTTCGATGCGCTCAGGGCCTGACCACTGCCCGCCAGCGCTGAGTTGAGCCGCATACAGACTGACCGCCACGCCATCCCAGCGATACCAGAGCGCGGTGGTATTAGCACTGTCATCCTGTAGAAGAGTCGGTTTGATATTCTGCCCCCAGCCGTCAGAACCGAGTGTGGGGTTAGCCAGCGCTAGCGGACCTTTCCAGCTGGCCGTCGGATTAGATCCCGAGTTTTGATTGATAGCATTATTTGTAGCGCCACCGCCACCCCCTCCACCGCAGGAAACCAGCAACAGCACACAGCAAAACAGGAGGGAATATCGAATATGGTTCATCACGGGCTCTCCTCATAACCTCAGCCACAGGCATTTTCGGCTGACAAAGAACAAATTAATTACAATGCACTTAGCCGTTTTTAACGCTCAAAATTACCGTGATGAACTTCTAAGTTGATAAAGTATAAAATCAACTATTTAGAAAATCTACGTCTACTAATGCAGGGCCGTTGACTCGTATACTTTTTTATTCGAAAAAATTTAAGCCGCATAAAAACCCCGGTTGCAAAGCCCGTTCCAGTCCCATCATTGTGCGAATCATCACGCTCAAGAGGATTGACCTGAGAAAACACCTGTCCGTGCGAATGGCGCTCCATTTTAGTGCAAATCTAGACATCAGCTGTTCAGCACGACCTCAATTTCTCAATATTAGCCTTCTATAATAGAATGACATTTTACCCAAACCGATTTTTAATAAAGTCCCGTGCCCTCCGAAAAGCTCACCGTTATGCTGATTGATGAATCGACCGACCGTAGTCAGTCGATGGCGCAAAAGTTACAGCAGGCCAATTGTGACGTGGTGTTCAGTCAAACCTCGGCTCAGCAGGATCTGCTGGAGCAGATCGCTCAACTGGAACCGGATATCATCATCATCGATATCGACCTGCCGGATCGCGACACACTGGAAAACCTGCGTTGTGTACAGGCCGCAGCTCCGCGCCCGATGGTCATGTTCAGCCAGGACGATGATGGTGCTACCATCCGCCGAGCGGTTCAGGCGGGCGTCAGTGCGTATATCGTGGATGGCGTACAGAGTCAGCGCGTACGCCCGATTCTGGATGCCGCGATTGCCACTTTCGACCAGTACAGTGAGTTACAGAGCGAGCTGGATCAGACCCGTCTGCAACTGGTTGAACGCAAAACCATCGAGCGCGCCAAGGGCATCCTGATGAAACAGCGCCAAATTGAAGAAGCAGAGGCTTATCAGCTGATGCGCAAAACCGCGATGAATCAGAAAAAAAAGCTGATCGATATCGCCAGCAGCATTATTTACGCGGCTGAACTACTGCTCAAGCCCTGAGCAATACGCATCAGAACAGAGCAAAACGCCCTGTAAAGAGGCATAAGCTCAGGCAGTCCCATCTGAAATCCCGCTCCATAAATCTTTAAGCCACTGTTTTTATTAAGCATAAAAAAACATGGCCTGTTTCCTGTATTAACACTATCAAAGCGCTCAGGCGGTTCAAAGGCGAACCCATTCAGAGCATTAACATATTGCGCAACCAATGCTGGTTGCAAACCGGACAAAGGCGTCCGTATTCGACCGTTACTCAAAACTGTTGAATACGGACGCCTTTTTTTTGGGCCCAAATTTTTTAATGAGGAACTACATAATGAACTTATTCAATCTTAAGACTGGACGTAGAAAATTTCTAAAAACCCTGAGTGCCGCCGGCATTCTGGGCTTAACCGTATGCGCACTGCCAGCGCAGGCAGACGTCGGCGAACCGGAGAAGGAAGAGCTGAAATTTGGTTTTATCAAGCTCACCGATATGGCCCCGCTGGCCATCGCCTACGAAAAGGGCTTTTTTGAAGATGAAGGTCTGTATGTGCAACTGGAAGCTCAGGCCAACTGGAAAGTATTACTGGATGGTGTCATCGATGGACAGCTGGACGGCGCGCATATGCTGGCAGGTCAGCCACTGGCAGCAACTATCGGCTTTGGCACCAGGGCCCACATTGTGACCCCTTTTTCGATGGATCTGAACGGTAACGGCATCACTGTTTCCAATAGCGTGTGGGAACAGATGAAACCGCATATCCCTAAAATGGCGGATGGAAGACCGCAGCATCCGATCAAGGCCGATTACCTGAAACCGGTGATTGAAAAATACCGCGCCGAAGGTAAACCCTTCAAGATGGGCATGGTATTCCCGGTTTCCACGCATAACTATGAATTACGTTACTGGCTCGCAGCCGGTGGAATCAAGCCAGGTTACTACTCGCCAGAAAAAGGCGATATCACCGGTACCATCAATGCTGACGCACAGCTTTCGGTTACCCCCCCTCCACAGATGCCCGCAACCCTCGAAGCCGGTACCATCTATGGTTACTGTGTGGGTGAACCGTGGAATCAGCAGGCGGTGTTTAAAGGTATCGGCGTACCGGTCATTACCGATTATGAAATCTGGAAAAATAACCCGGAAAAAGTCTTCGGCCTGAGTAAGGAGTTTACCGAAAAATACCCCAACACCACAATCCGTATCGTTAAAGCCCTGATCCGTGCTGGCAAGTGGCTGGATGACAACAACAACGCCAATCGTCCGGAAGCGGTTAAGATTCTGTCCAGGCCTAACTACGTCGGCGCAGATTACAAGGTCATCGCCAACTCCATGACCGGAACCTTCGAATACGAAAAGGGCGACAAGCGCTCCGTGCCTGATTTCAACGTGTTCTTTCGCTACAACGCGACCTTCCCCTACTACTCCGATGCGGTCTGGTACCTGACCCAGATGCGTCGCTGGGGCCAGATCTCAGACTACAAACCCGATAACTGGTACATGGACATCGCGAAAAAAGTCTACCGTCCAGATATCTACCAGAAAGCTGCAGAAGCGTTGATTGCAGAAGGCGAACTTTCGGCCAAAGACTTCCCTGACTTCGCAAAGGAAACCGGCTTCCGTGCACCACACAGCGAGTTCATCGATGGTATTAATTTCGATGGCACAAAACCGAACGACTATCTGGAGAAATTCCCCATCGGTCTGAAAGGCGACGACAAGGTTTAACTCTCTGCGCCTGAGTCCTGTGCCGAAACAGGACAGCACTCAGGCCTCACTAGTTTTGAAATTTCTGGAGAACCTCACGATGAATTTCGCGAACGGAAAAACATTCAACGCACCGCTTATAGACAGTATTCTGAACTATATGTCCGGTGAGTTGATTTTACGCCACTTTGGCAAATCCCTGCAGGCTCTGCTGGTACCTGCCGCAGCCTTCGGCATTTTTCTGCTGCTGTGGTCAGCCGGTGCACAAAACGTGCAAACCTCGCTCGGCCAGTTCCCTGGTCCAGCCAAAGTCTGGGAACAGGTTGAAGGACTTTATCTGGAGCATCAGGCAGAACGACTCAAGGAGGATGAATTCAATCAGCGCATGCAGGTACGTCTGGACAAGGCTAAAGCCTCCGGCAAATCACAGCAGCGGCTGGATAAAATTTCAGCACGCAGCTATACCGGTGTACCCACATTCTTTGACCAGATTCTGACCAGCCTGATTACAGTGGCGACCGGGTTTATCATCGGTTCTATTATCGCCATTCCGATTGGCATCGTGTGCGGCATGAGCCCGACCATCTATCAGGCGATGAATCCAATCATTCAAATCTTCAAGCCGGTGTCACCACTGGCCTGGCTACCACTGGTTACAATGGTAGTTTCTGCGGTGTATATCAGTGACGACCCCGTCTTCGACAAGTCCTTTCTGAACTCGGCGATTACGGTCACCCTGTGCTGTCTGTGGCCAACCGTGATTAATACCACCGTCGGCGTTTCCGGGGTTAATAAAGACTTGCTCAATGTCAGTCGTGTACTGCGCCTGAGCTGGTTCACCAAAACCATCAAAATTGTTCTGCCCTCCGCCATTCCGATGATTTTCACCGGCCTCAGACTATCCCTGAGTATCGGCTGGATGGTACTGATTGCGGCAGAAATGCTGGCACAGAATCCAGGCCTCGGAAAATTCGTGTGGGATGAATTCCAGAACGGCAGCTCAAACTCTCTGGCACGCATCATGGTTGCGGTACTCGCCATCGGCATCATCGGTTTTATGCTCGATCGCGCCATGCTGATGGTTCAGCGCTACGCCAGCTGGGACAAAAACGCAGTTTTGCGTTGATCCCGGATTAATGGAATTAGAGGAAATATAGTATGAATAATTATCTCGATCTGAGCCATATCGGCATCACTTTTCCGACCGATAACGGTCCACTGAATGTTCTCAACGATGTCAACCTTCAGGTCCAGCAGGGCGAATTTATTTCCCTGATCGGACATTCCGGCTGTGGTAAATCGACGGTACTGAATATTGTCGCCGGTCTGTTACAGGCCACTACCGGTGGTGTATTGCTGGAAGGCAATGAAGTGCGTGACCCCGGTCCGGATCGCGCCGTGGTGTTCCAGAATCATTCACTACTGCCGTGGTTAAGCTCCTACGATAACGTTCGCCTGGCGGTGGATCAGGTGTTCAAAAAAACCAAATCGAAACAGGAACGCCACGACTGGACCCTGCACAATCTGGAGCTGGTGCATATGTCGCATGCGCTGGATCTGCGTCCGGATGAAATTTCCGGTGGTATGAAACAGCGGGTCGGTATCGCACGAGCGCTGGCGATGGAACCCAAGGTACTGCTGATGGATGAACCTTTTGGTGCACTTGATTCCCTCACCAGAACCCATATGCAGGATTCATTGATGGAGATTCAGAGTCGTCTGAATAATACCGTGATCATGATTACTCACGATGTGGATGAAGCCGTACTGTTATCCGACAGGATCATCATGATGTCGAACGGCCCCTCCGCCACTGTCGGTGAAATCCTCGATATCAATCTGGAACGCCCGCGAGACCGGCTCGCACTGGCAGAAGATCCAACCTACAACCACTATCGTGCAGAGGTCGTCAAATTCCTGCATGAACGCCATCAGAGTTCGTCCAGAAAAAATGATCCGGCGCCTAACAGGGTGTCCACCAATGTCGTCAGCTTACCCACCGGTTCGCCGGTTAGAGAAAAGACGCTGGATGGAAAACTCGAAAAAACCACCCTTTCCCTTGGCTTTGTCCCCTTAACAGATTGCGCACCACTGGTGATCGCCAAAGAAAAAGGTTTTTTTCAGCAACAGGGACTGAATGTAGAACTCTCACGCGAATCCTCCTGGGCCAATATCCGTGACAAGGTTTGCACCGGTATCCTGGATGGGGCACAGATGCTGGCCGGTATGCCGATTACCAGTGTAATGGATGAAAAACATTGCCAGCCGATGGTCACCGCCATGAGCCTCGACCTGAACGGTAATGCGATCACCGTGTCGAGTGAGCTGTATGGGCGCATGGTCGGCACCGGCGTCGAGGATATCGACACCCCGGCCGGCTCAGCACGCGCACTGAAACTGGTGATTGAACAGAACCGTCTGGCCAATCGCCCGCTGTTAACCTTTGCCATGGTCTACCCCGAGTCATCCCATAATTACCTGCTCAGATACTGGCTGGCGGATGCCGGCATCGACCCGGATAACGACGTGCGTCTACGCGTCGTTCCGCCACCGCAGATGGTGAATTATCTGCGTGCCGGAATGATTGCCGGCTATTGTGTCGGTGAACCCTGGAACAGCTATGCCGTATCCGAAGGTATCGGCCGCACCCTGCTGACCAGCTATGACATCTGGAATAACCACCCGGAAAAGGTGTTTGCGGTCACCCGCAGCTGGGCCGAAAAGAATGCCAACACCCATCTGGCCGTGATCAGCGCACTGATTCAGGCCTGCCGCTGGCTCGATCAGGCGGAAAATCGGGCAGAAACCTGCCAGTTACTGAGTCAGGGACGTTATGTCAATGCACCGCTAGATGTACTCGAAAAGTCCCTCAATGGCACGCTTAAAACCGGCACTCGGGATAGCTCGAAAGAGATCCCTGACTTTAATGTATTCCACCGTTATGCAGCCAATTTCCCATGGCGCTCACATGCCATCTGGTTCATTACACAGATGCATCGCTGGGGTCAGACCGACTGCTCGTTCAGCGCAAAGGATATCGCTCAATCGGTGTACCAGCCGGACATCTACCGTCAGGCAGCGCAATCGCTCGGACTCGGAGTTCCTCAGGAAGACTTCAAAACCGAAGGCAGCCATGCCCAAAGCTGGACGATTGAAACGGAGCTGGGAGAACTGACGCTGGGTGCCGACCGTTTTATGGATGGCCGCCTGTTTGATCCCGAACAGTCTGAACAGTACATCGATGGCTTCGAACTTAAAATGAACTCGGGCACGACCGCCACGGCTCTCAGTGAGCAGGCCGTATAGTCCAGCCAACAGAATATTAACTTGCTGTCAGTAATGAATGCTGACAGGTTTTAAACACAGGTGAAAAGATGAAACAAAAACTGGTTTTAATCGGTAATGGAATGGCAGGGTTACGCACCCTGGAAGAACTGTTAAAGATCAATGCAGAACTGTATGACATTAGCGTGTTCGGCTCGGAACCGCATCCTAACTATAATCGCATCATGCTATCGCCGGTGCTTGCCGGCGAAAAAACCATCGATGATATCGTGCTCAACAGCCTCGACTGGTATCAGCAAAATAACATTGAGCTGATCACCGGCGACAGCGTCACTAAAATCGATCGCGTCAAACGCCAGGTACAGAGCGCATCCGGGCAGATCCGTCCTTACGATCGCCTGCTCATCGCTACCGGCTCGAACCCCTTTATTATCCCGATTCCCGGCGCTGACAAGAAAGGTGTGATCGGATTTCGTGATATCGCGGATGTCGACACCATGCTGGCAGCGGCAAAAACATCAAAAAATGCGGTGGTGATCGGCGGTGGACTGCTTGGCCTGGAAGCTGCGAATGGGCTGATGAAGAATGGCATGCAGGTTACCGTGGTGCATCTGCTGGATAGCCTGATGGAACGTCAGCTGGATAAACCGGCCGCCGCGCTGTTAAAAGCTTCGCTGCAGCAACGCGGTCTGAATTTTCTGATGGAAGCACAGACCGCAGCCATCCTAGGTGAGGACAAGGTCAGCGCCGTCCAGTTTGCAGATGGCTCTGAACTGGCCGCCGATCTGGTGGTGATGGCGGTCGGCATCCGCCCCAATATCGCACTCGCACAGCAGTCCGGCATCCATTGTGAACGCGGTATCATGGTCAACGATACCATGCAGACCTTCGACCCAAAGGTTTATGCAGTCGGGGAATGCGTACAGCATCGCAACATCTGTTACGGACTGGTCGCTCCATTGTTTGAACAGGCCCGGGTGTGTGCTAATCATCTGGCGCAGTTCGGAATCGCACGCTATGAAGGCTCGGTGACGTCCACCAAGCTGAAGGTCACCGGCATCGATCTGTTCTCCGCCGGCGAATTCCATGAAGCCGAAGGCGATGAAACCCTGGTGTTGCAGGATCCGTCACAGGGCATCTACAAAAAGCTGGTAATTCGCGACAACAAGATTAAAGGGGCCGTACTCTACGGCGACACGATGGATGGCACCTGGTATTTCCAGCTATTGCGAGAAGGCACTAACATCGCCGATTTCCGCAGCACCATTCTGTTCGGTCAACACGATCTGGGCGATGCCGGACACGGCGACAGCAAGGTACTGTCACTGTCTGATTCTGCTGAAGTGTGCGGCTGTAACGGTGTGTGCAAGGGCGACATCGTCAAGGCCATCAGCGAAAAAGGCCTGTTCACACTGGATGAAGTACGCGCTCATACCAAGGCTTCCAGCTCCTGCGGTTCCTGTACCGGTCTGGTGGAAGCGCTGCTCGCGCACACCGTCGGTGATGGCTACGATGCTGCACCGAGCAAGAAGCCACTGTGTAAATGTACCGATCACAGCCATGACGATGTGATCCACGCGATCCAGAAACACCCGATCAAGGATATGCGCTCGGTATTCCAGCAACTTAACTGGAAAACCCCGGATGGCTGCGCGGCCTGTCGCCCTGCACTGAATTACTATCTGCTCGCGGCCTGGCCGGAAGAATATGTGGACGATGCCCAGTCACGTTTCATCAATGAACGCGCACACGGCAACATCCAGAAAGATGGCACCTACTCGGTGGTTCCGCGCATGTTTGGTGGACTGGTTAAACCGAATGAGTTACGCGCCATCGCCGATGTCTGCGACAAGTATCAGGTACCGGAAATGAAAGTCACTGGTGGTCAGCGTATCGACCTGTTCGGGGTCAAAAAAGAAGACCTGCCGCCGATGTGGAAAGATCTTTCAGCAGCGGGCTTTGTTTCCGGGCATGCCTATGGCAAGGCGATGCGTACCGTCAAGACCTGTGCCGGTGATACCTGGTGTCGCTTTGGCACCCAGAACTCAACCGGTCTCGGCGTGCAGCTGGAACATCTGACCTGGGGCTCGTGGATGCCGCATAAATTCAAACTCGCTGTTTCCGGCTGCCCGCGTAACTGTGCCGAAGCCACTATCAAGGACTTTGGAGTGGTCTGTGTGGATTCCGGTTATGAACTGCATGTTGGCGGCAACGGCGGCATCAAGGTTCGCGTAACCGATCTGTTATGCAAGGTTGAAACCGAACAGGAAGTGCTCGAATACTGCGGTGCCTTTACCCAGAAGTACCGTGAAGAAGCGCATTATCTGGAACGTACCGCGCCCTGGGTTGAACGCGTCGGGCTGAGCACGATCAAGCAGGCTGTAGTGGAAGATGAAGCCCAGCGCAAGGTACTTTACGAACGCTTCAAGGTAAGCCAGAAGGTTTCCCAGATTGACCCCTGGAAAGCGCGAGCCGAAGGCGGACAGGCGCATGAGTTTACCACGTTAAATATTGTCTGATCATCAAACCCTATTATCGAGAACACATCATGAGTAACTGGAAACTAGTCACCACCTTAACCGATATACCTCAACTGGGATCACGTGTGATCAAAACAGCCACGATGAATATCGCCATCTTCCGTAACAGCGAAGATCGGATATTTGCCATGAAAGACGAATGCCCGCATAAAAAAGGGCCACTGTCACAGGGAATCGTGCATGGCACTTCTGTGACCTGCCCGCTGCATAACTGGCGTATCGATCTGGCCAGTGGCGAAGCGCTCGGGCCGGATCAGGGCTGTACCAATACCTTCCCGGTCAAGATCGAGAATGGCCAGGTCTTTGTTCAACTATAAATCTCACTGCACTGCACAGGTCGCTCACGCAACAGGCTTGCCCTGTTGCTGAGTGTTGTCTCCAGCATAGTCCAGAAAGGTCTGAATTATTATGTTATTTGGAAGAACCAGTAAAAACCCGATAAAAATAGCCGACAAGGCAGTGGTTGAGTGGAAGTATGCGACCTGCGGCTACTGCTCAACCGGTTGCTCGATCGAAGTGGGGCTGAATAATGCAGGCAAGGCCGTATCATCGCGTGGCGTCGCGGATGCCGATGTGAATCGCGGCAAGCTGTGCCTGAAGGGTATCTTTGAGCATGAACTGTTTGATTCGGCCGGTCGAGGAAAGGTGCCAAAGTATCGCAAACACTGGCACGATGAATGGAAGACCAGCGACTGGGACAGCACGCTGGATACCACGCACGATGAAATTCGTCGCATTCAACAGACTTACGGGCGCGATGCCTTCGCGATCATTTCCACCGGACAGCTGCTGACCGAAGAGTTTTACACCCTCGGCAAACTAACCCGTGGACTGATCGGCACCAATAACTACGATGGCAATACCACCCTGTGCATGGCCTCGGCGGTGTCCGGCTATAAGCGTTCGTTTGGTTCCGACGGCCCTCCCGGCTGCTACGAAGACTTCGAGCATACCGACTGCCTGATCGCCTGGGGTTCCAATCTGCCGGAACAGCATCCGATCATCTACTGGCGCATGAAAGAGGCGCAGGAAAAACGCGGCTTTCCGCTGATCGTAGTAGACCCGCGCGTGACCATGCTGGCCCAGTTTGCCGACATCCATCTGCCGATCACACCCGGCACCGATGTGGTGCTACAAAATTCCATGATGTATGTCATCCTCGATGAAGGCCTGCAGGATACGCGCTACATCGAAGCCAATACCAATGGGCTGGAGGAGCTGCGCGCCGAAGTCAGTCACTACGATCCAACCACTGCCGCCAAAATCTGCGGTATCGATGAAGATACGATTCGCAGTGTGGCCCGTTTATACGCCAACGCAGAGGCTGCGATGCAGATCTGGACCATGGGCATCAACCAGTCAACGCATGGTTCTGACGGCGTGGTCGGGATCAATAATCTATCGCTGCTATGCGGCAACATCGGTAAGCCCGGTGGCACCAGCCTTTCGATTACCGGTCAGTGTAATGCGATGGGCACGCGTGAATGGTCATCCTGCTCCGGTCTGCCAAACTATCGCCAGCTGGAGAATGCGCAGGATCGTAAGGACATCTCAGAATTCTGGAATATCGATGAAGACTTCCTGCCCCAAAAACGCGGCATGTTCCAGACCGATATCTACCACGCGATCGAAGCTGGCCTGATCAAGGGCCTGTGGCTGATCGCCACCAACCCGCTGTCCTCGCTGCCCAATTCGGAGCGGGTACGGCGTGCAATGCAAAAACTCGAATTCTGCGTAGTGCAGGACTGCTACGAAGATACCGAAAGTGCACAGTATGCGAATGTATTTTTGCCCGCTGGTACCTGGGCGGAAAAAGAAGGCGTGATGACCAACACCGAACGCCGCATCAACCTGATCAACCCGATTGCGACACCACCCGGTGATGCCAAAGCCGATCTGTGGGTATTCAACCAGATGGCCAAACGTTTTAATACCGACGGCAAGGTCAGCTTCCCGGACAAAGCCGCCGATATCTTTCTGGAAATGGCATCTATCTCGAAAGGCCGACTGGCCGATATCTCCGGCATGAGCCATGCATTGCTGGAACAGCACAGAGGTATCCAGTGGCCCTATACCGAACAGCAGTTAAACGACAAACAGCCCCCACCACAGGGCGGCAAGCGCCTGTATACCGAAGATGGTACGTTCCGTTATGCCGATGGCAGGGCCAAACTGATTCCACTGCCGTTTATCGATAACAACGAAGTGCCGGATGAAAAATTCCCGATCTGGCTGAATACCGGACGCCTGATCGAACACTGGCACGGACGCACCAAAACCGGAAAGATCGGTAACAACAATAAATACAGCCCGATACCGTTCGTTGAGATCAACCCCGATCTGGCGGCCGAACTAGGAATCCAGCGCGGCGAATATATCCGTCTGGTGTCACGTCGTTCGGATGCCGTGGTGATGGCAACACCAACCCACCGCGTACCCAAAAACATGGTTTTTCTGCCGTTTCATTTTCACGACTGCGCCAACCGTCTGACGCTGGGACTGTTAGATCCTCACTCCAGACAACCGGCCTTTAAACAATCTGCAATCCGTATCGAAAGTCTGGCAGACCAGAAAGCCGCCGCCCGACTGAGCATGGAAATGCGCTCATTTTGAATCCCTGCAACCGCTAACCAGACAATACAATTATGTTTCCTAAAAGACACAATGAACCCGGTTACGCTTTATTAAGCGATGCGCTGAACGCTACCCCTGCAAAAACCGTGAATCGTTATGGCACCCCGATCCAGACCGTAAAGGCGGACGATAAGCGCTATAACCAGTCACTCAATATCAACAACGATCAGGGCATCGGCGAAAATCCGGATCGCTATAAGCAGCACGGCTTTTATTTCAATGCGGATAACTGCATCGCCTGCCATGCCTGCGAAGCGGCCTGCAGCGAAAAGAATGACAATCCAGCGCATATCGCGTTCCGTTCGGTCGGATTCGTCGAAGGCGGCACCTACCCCGCCTATCAGCGCCTGAATATCTCGATGGCCTGCAACCACTGTGACGACCCGGTCTGCCTGAAGGGCTGCCCGACCCGCGCCTACACCAAGTTCGCCGAATACGGTGCGGTGCTACAGGATCCGGATATCTGCTTTGGCTGTGGCTACTGCACCTGGGTCTGCCCCTATAATGCGCCACAGCTGGATCCGGTCAAGGGACAGGTAAGCAAATGCAATATGTGCGTGGACCGGCTCGAAGTCGGCCTCAAGCCCGCCTGTGTTGCCGCCTGTCTGGGCAATGCACTGGATTTTGGCGTGACCGAAAACATCCCGCAGAATCGCAGCCAGGCGAAAGCCGAAATCCCCGGTTTTCCGCGCACCGATATTACCCATCCGAATATTCGTTTTCAGCAAACCCGCACCTCACAACGCGACATGACCCGGGTTGATCAGGCCGACGTAAAATATCACCGCGATGAAATCAGCGGCCAATATAAACCGGTACTCGATCCAAAACACGGCAAGCAGCGTACATGGAACCTGAACAAACTGCTCGGCTCGCATGAAAATGCACACATCGCATTCACCCTCAGCGTACAGACTGTGATGGGGGCTTTTCTGATGTTGCTGAGTGGTGTCTGGCTGGCTCCGCTTGCCACCCTTAAATCTGGCCCGGCCCTGCTGCCGGCACTCGGACTCATGCTGCTGATGATGGGCTTCGGCCTGTTCAAGCTAAACATGCATCTGGGCAAACCGCATCGATTCTATCGTGGCTTTTACAACCTGCGTCACTCACCGGTGAGTCGTGAAATCGCCGGCGTTTCGGCCTTCTTTGGTGGCCTGCTTGGCTACAGCTTTTTTGCCCTGTTTGATTCTACCGTCGCACAACTACTGCAAAACCTGTTTGGCCTGCTCGCACTGACCGGCGCCGTGTTAGGCGGATACTTTATGTACAAACTGTATCGCATCGAAGCCAGACCATTCTGGAACCACTGGTACACCGGCGCGACCTTCGCGGCCACTGCACTGGTACTCGGCGCGCTGTTACTGGCATTACTGGCACTGCTATTGAATGCACTCACACCCGCGCTCAACACCACCCTGTTACTATTGATCAGCGCTGGACTTGTGCTGGAAACCGTCGGCCTGCTCGGACACGCACGCAGTCTGCAGGCAGCCGCCAGCGAAGGTGCCGCCTCGTTTTATCAGCAAACAACGTTTTACGGCAAAGCCTACTGGAGCCGCAACCTGTTACTCGCACTGGCACTTTTAATCGCGGGCAGTATGCTATTCTTCAACAGCCATAATTCGATTGCCTACGGCCTGCTTGCTGTTAGCGCCATCGCGGTGAATATTCTGAGCCGTTCACTGTTCTATGTCGTGGTCATCCCGACCACCATGCCAGGCGCATTCTTCTGGAAGAATGCCGGCTTCGTCGAACACGCCCGTGAAACCGGCCTGGCCGACATGCCGCAACTCGGCGTGGTCTACGAAAGACACCATGCGTTCAAACTCGACGAGCTGTGGGAAACCATCACAACCACCAGTATGAAACAGAAGCTGGATCAGTTGCGCCGGGTGTTTAGTGGATGAGGAGAAAACTTTGGCCTGATCAACTCGCTGTAGCAAAACGACGCGGAAACCGCTGGCGAAGCAGCCTGAACCTGAACTTCTTTTTCCTTCACAGAATCGTAATCCTGAACGTTGCCATGGCTCCGGCACTGGATACCAGTGTTCACTGGTATGACGACAAAAGGTACAAACCTGAAAAACTCATCACTCCAGACCTGATCTGGAGAAATCATGTACTGATTGCTGAAAACTCGTCATTCCGGGCTCCGACCCGGAATCCAGAAACAGCTAACACCGTTAACGGACCTGATGATGGAATCCATTGCTACAAATGGCACCCCTGAAATCTCACGACTACGACTCTGTATACCAGTATTCACTGGTATGACGACAAAAGGTACAAACCTGAAAAACTCATCACTCCAGACCTGATCTGGAGAAATCATGTACTGATTGCTGAAAACTCGTCATTCAAGACTTGATCTGGAATCCATCTAAACGAATAGTACCCCTGAGAGTCCAGCCTCCGACACTGGATACCAGTATTCACTGGTATGACGACAAGAGCAGAAAACTTTAACCTTCGTCATTCCAGACTTGATCTGGAATCCATCTCAACGAATTGCACCTCTGAAAGCTCTCGGCTCCGACTCCGGATTCCACCCTCAGGCCCGTAAACGGCACATAAGCGACTAATGATGTAGTGAATGCAGATATTGCACCAGGGCAGGACGCCCGTAGGTATGACGACAAAAAGCACCCCCACAACCATTAGAGATCCGATTTAATCATTCACTCAAAATCCATTAGAATGACAGCACTAATTGTTAAGTTAAAGGTGCATAGTGGAGATCGGTATTATCGGCATAGGCCTGATGGGTCATGCATTCGCAGAACGTTTCTGCTCACAGGGTTATAGCGTCAGGGTATTTAATCGCAGCCCGGTCAAATTCTCCCCCGACAACGACGTGACGGTGTGCACCAGCGTTGATGAATTAATCGACACATCCGAAACCATTATCCTGATGCTGAGTAATGCCGACGCGATTAAGCAACTGCTTCGGCTTGATCAGGCAAAAGATCTACAACTGAAACTCCAGGGCAAAACCCTGCTACAGATGGCCACTATTTCACCCAGTCAGTCGAAAGAAATCAGTGATGCCATCGCAGCTCGCGGCGGACACTATCTGGAAGCCCCGGTACTCGGCAGCCTGCCCGAAGCCAGAACAGGTACACTCATCATCATGGTGGCCGGATCGAAACAATGGTTTGAACATGCACTACCCACACTACAGGTTCTAGGCACGGCACCGCGCTACATCGGTGACACCGGTTCAGCGGCTGCGCTCAAACTGGCGATGAACCAGTTGATCGCGGCACTCACCGCCGGCTTTTCACTGAGTCTGGGTTATGCGATTAAAAATGGGGTCGATACGGATCTGTTTATGCAAACCGTACGCGACAGTTCGCTGTATGCACAAACCTACGACAAGAAACTGCAGAAATACCTGCAACGCGACTTTGGCGCGGCCAACTTTTCAACCCGCCACCTGCTGAAGGATATCAGCCTGTTTATCGATGATGCCAAAGCAGCGGGGCTCAACACCGACGCACTCGAAGGCATACAGCGTATTACCAGTCAGACCGTTGATGATGGCATGGAGCGGATGGATTACTCATCGATCTATCAGGTGATCTGCCCTGAAGACGGTTCCGATAATCCATGATGTTTCAAACGTGCCTGTAATCGGTATAAGAAAACTTGCGCTCACTCCACAGGCAAACCGGCTAACTTCCATTCAGGAAAGCCATCCTGCAGGCGTCTTGCTCTGACACCTTTTATTCTGGCTCTGGCGACCGCTTCAAACGCCAGTACACAGTGCGGACCCCGACAATAGGCCACAATCTCCTGCCCTGTGCCCAGTTGATCCAGATAGCTTTCCAGTTTGTTGAGCGGTACGTTGATAGCCCCCGGCACATGCCCCGCCGCATATTCTTCGGCGGGGCGCACGTCGATGACACTCACCAGGTCATCTTTCACGCGCTGTAATAACTCATCGCGCAGGATCGGCTCCAGATCATCTTTCACACTCAGGAAACTGTTTACCAGGTGCTGTATGTCGGTAATATTGCGCTCGGCTACCTGCCGCATCACGTCCAGCAGCTGGATAATATCGTCCCCGCTCAGGCGGTAGTGCACATTCAGTCCTTCTTTTCTGGACGCTACCAGCCCGGCCTGGCGGAGTTGCTTCAGATGTTGTGAGGTATTGCCGACACTCAGACCGGAGACTTTTGCCAACGCCTCGACACTGCGCTCGCCCTGAGCCAGAAACTCCAGCAACTCCAGCCGGTTTCCGTTGCTCAAAGCTTTGCCGACGCGTGCAAACTGGTTAAATAGATCGTGTTTAAAACTGGACACTATTGACTTTCTCCCAAATAACTTTAATCTACTATTCTATTAATTAATAGAATAGTAGATCGCAATTAAAATTATAACCCCTTGCCCCGCAGATACAAGGAGCGATCTCCGTCAAGGCTCTTCAGATAAGGCAGCTACGTTATGGCGATTTTTAACTTCATCAGCGACAATGAAAACACCCTTCGAGTGGGTTTCTTTTTCTCGGTACTGGTGCTGATGGCAGTCTGGGAAACACGCGCCCCGCGCCGCGCTTTAACTCAGCCACGGGCATTACGCTGGGCGAATAATCTGGGGCTGGTATTTCTCAACAGCTTTATATTACGCCTGATTTTCCCGGCAGCAGCGACCGGTGTTGCGCTGTTTGCTGCAGAGCATGGCTGGGGGCTGCTGAACTACTACAGCCTGCCACTCGGTGTCAGCGTGCTAATATCCATCGTGGCGCTGGACTTCATTATCTATCTGCAGCATGTGCTGGTCCATGCGGTACCCCTGTTATGGCGTTTGCACCGGGTTCATCACGCCGACCTTGATTACGATGTGACTACTGGTGCGCGCTTTCATACGCTGGAAATCATCCTCTCGATGCTGATCAAGTTCGCGACCATTGTTGTGCTCGGCCCACCGGTAGTGGCGGTTATCCTGTTCGAAATTATACTGAATGCACTAGCCATGTTTAACCACGGTAATGTCGGCCTGCCCGCCAGACTGGATGGCCTGCTGCGCTGGTTTATCGTCACCCCGGATATGCATCGTGTACATCACTCAATAGAGGATGACGAAGCCAACAGCAATTTCGGGTTTAACCTGAGCTGCTGGGATCGACTGTTTGGTACCTATCGTGAGCAGCCTCGCGCAGGCCATAGCGGCATGACGATTGGTATCCGTAAATTCCGCAGTGCCCGACAGGCGGTGTGGATCAGCGGCCTGCTGAGTATGCCCTTCATCGGGAATATTTCCGGTTATGCCATTAACCGTCGTAGCTGGGATCAACCGGATGAAAAATGACTGGGCACGCCTGCTGTTATTGCTACTACTGATCACTGCAGTAACGCTGTTGACTCTGTATCGCGATGTTCTGTACAGCAGCCGGATCGAGGCCCTGCTGAGTGACGCAGGATCCAGCGCGCCGTTTTGGTTTATCCTGATGTATGCCTGCGCTAGCGTATTTTTCCTGCCCGGTTCGGTATTAACCCTGCTCGGTGGCGCCCTGTTCGGACCTTACTGGGGCACCCTCTACAATCTGACTGCGGCTACCCTCGGCGCGATGCTGTCCTTTCTGATCGCGCGCTATCTGGCGGCGGACTGGGTCGCCCGCAAAGCTGGCGGCAGACTGCAGAAACTGATGCTAGGCGTTGAAACTGAAGGCTGGCGCTTTGTCGCTTTCACGCGTCTGGTTCCGCTGTTTCCGTTCAACCTGCTAAATTACGCACTCGGTCTGACCCGTATTCGCTTCGCTGAGTACAGCCTGGCCACTTTTATCTGTATGTTGCCCGGCGCAATTGCCTACACCACGCTGGGCTACCTCGGGCGTGAAGCCGCGACTGGCGGGGAGGATCTTATTCAGAAAGCCCTGTTAGCACTGGCGCTGCTGGCCAGCGTATTATTTTTGCCGCGCCTGATTAAGCACTTGCGTAAAGCTGATCTGATCACTATCCATGAATTAAAACAACGCCTCGACACAGATCCACAATTATTGCTGCTGGATGTCAGAACCGCAGCGGATTATGTCGGTGAACAGGGGCATATTGCCGGGTCGCTACTGATTCCACTGGAACAGCTGGAGCAACGCCTTGATGAGCTGAAAGACTATCGGGATAAACCGGTGATCACCATCTGTCGTACCGATCGAAAATCGGCTCAGGCAGCCAGGTTACTGACCCAGCAGGGTTTTAGTCACGTGCGTATTGCCCGAATGGGGATGACGGACTGGATTAAGCAGGGCTTTGAAATCGAACAAACGCAACCGTTACAGGAGTAAAACCATGCATATTTTAATTATATTGAACGACCCTCCGTACGGAACCGAACGTAGTTATAACGGCTTACGCCTGGCTAAGGCCCTGGCCAGCACGGAAACCCATATCAGCGTATTCCTGCTCGCCGATGCGGTTAATTGTGCCAAAGCAGGCCAGAAGGTTCCGCTGGGCTTTTACAATCTTGAGCTGATGCTGAAGTTGGTCATGCGTAGCGGAGAGGTGCTGTTGTGCGGAACCTGTATGGATGCCCGCGGCATCAGCGATGACGAAGTGATCGACGGTGTAAAGCGTAGCACCATGCAGGAACTGGCTATAAAAACCATGCTGGCAGACAAGCTGCTGGTGTTCTGATTACACAAGAGATACGCAGACTCGTCCAGTATCAGCCGGTCTTACCGCTGTATGGTAACTTTTGAACCTTGTGTAAAAAGGGGATAAACTGATCTCATCATCTGACGAGACCCAAACACCATGAAGCCAATCCTTGAGAAGTACCTGAATCTGGAAATCGGCATCAATATCGAACGTCCGCTGCGCATCGATTCTGCCCGACTGGTGGCTACGCACGATAATTATTTCTCAGTGGTGGATGAATACAAGGGCTATACCCATCATTTTTCCTACAGCAGTATTGTGCAGATCATCGAGAATGCAAAAGGCATCGATGTCGGCGGGCTGTTTGAACACAAGAAACATTTCAATCTGGTGATCAAGATCGGGCATATTCCGGAGTTTACCCCGGTCTAAGTTGGTTACTGAAGCTTAGCCGTTTGTGCGAGCTGTGTGGATACCGGATCTGAGTCCGGTATGACGACTTTCTGATTAAGCCGGATATCTGATTGACCGGTTTATCCGAATACTCTAAATTTTCATGCGCTTCAGGCGCAGAGCATTGCTCACCACCGTAACCGAACTCAGGCTCATCGCCGCCGCCGCTATCATCGGGCTGAGCAGGATGCCGAATACCGGAAACAACGCACCGGCGGCTATCGGTATACCGAGCGAATTGTAGACAAAGGCACCGAACAGGTTCTGTTTTATATTCGCCATGGTCGCGCGTGATAGTCCGATCGCATCGGCTACCCCGTGTAGCGAGTTGCGCATCAATGCGATATCGGCCGACTCTATCGCCACATCGGTGCCGCTGCCGATCGCAATACCAACATTCGACTGTGCCAGTGCAGGCGCATCGTTGATCCCGTCACCCACCATCGCCACCCGATGCCCCTGCCGTTGTAGCTCGGCTACCTTTTCGGCTTTATCGGCCGGTAGTACTTCGGCAATCACCTGATCGATACCGACCATACTGGCAACCGCCTGTGCGGTCTGTGCATTATCACCGGTCAGCATGATGACCTTCAGTCCGAGCTGCTGCAGGCGTTTTATCGCCTGTGCGGAATCGGCTCGCGCCGGGTCGGCGATACCGAGCAGGGCCACCAGCTTTTGATCGGCCGCCAGCAGGATCGGTGTTTCGCCTTTTTGCGCCAGGCTCTGTATGGTTGGTTCCAGTTCACTGATATCGATTGCATGCTGCTGCATCAGGCGTGTGTTTCCAATACGCAGCGTCTGCCCCTGATAGATACCTTCCACTCCGGCACCGGACAGGGCCTGGAATTCACTCACCGCTTCGACTTCGATTTCCTGCTCCCTGGCTGCGGCCAGAATCGCGCTCGCGAGTGGATGTTCTGAACCTTTTTCCAGCGCAGCGGCAAACGTCAGGGCAATAGTTTGATCGAAGCCTTTGGCCGGGATACAACTAATGAGCTTTGGCCGGCCTTCGGTTACCGTACCGGTTTTATCCAGCACGATGGTATCCAGCTGACTGGCACTTTGCAGTGCTTCGCCGTTGCGGATCAGTATCCCCATTTCGGCGGCGCGTCCGACCCCTACCATGATAGAAATCGGGGTCGCCAGTCCGAGGGCACAGGGACAGGCGATCACCAGCACCGTCATCGCCGACACAATGGCGTAGGCCAGTTGCGGTTCAGGCCCATATACATACCAGATCATAAAGCTGAGCAGCGCGATTACTACAACGACTGGTACAAATATCGCTGCGACCTTATCCACCAGCCGCCCGATCGATGGTTTACTCGATTGTGCCTTGCGTACCAGGTCGATAATATGGGCCAGAGCCGTATCCTTACCTATCGCAGTGGCCTGCATTAGAAAACTGCCCTGCGTATTCAGGGTTCCGCCATACACGATGTCCTTAGTATGCTTGGCGACCGGCATCGGTTCACCGGTTAGCATCGATTCATCGACATGCGATGAACCTTCGAACACCCGACCATCAACCGGGATACGTTCACCCGGACGGATGCGAATGGTTTCTTCCAGCCCGATATCTTCCACCGGTACATCCAGCTCCTGCCCATTACGGATGATTCTGGCGCTAGAGGGCTGTAGACCGATCAAATGTTTGATCGCTTCGGAAGTCTTGCCTCTGGCCTTGCTTTCCAGCGCCGAGCCCAACGACACCAGCGCTACAATGATCACCGCCGCTTCGAAGTAGACATGCCGTGCCAGCCCCGGCAGGCTTTCCGGGAACAGCACCACCGCCGTCGAGTAAACCCAGGCGGTGCCGGTACCGAGTGCGACCAGCGTATCCATGTTGCCGCGCCCGGCCTTCAGAGAAGCCCATGCGCCCTTAAAAAAGTGGCCACCGACAAAAGTCAGTACCAGCATGGTAAGCAGGCTGATAAACAGCCACAGGCCCTGCGCCTGCTGTACGGACGGTAGCATCCCGCCCATTTCTGTTAGCATCAGCCCGGCACCGATCACGCCGGCAATAATGGCTCTGGCCCATAATTTACGATACTCGGCCAGCTCCAGATTTTCCTTTGCACTTTCGTCATCCAGGCTTTTCAGTTCGGCCGCATCGTAGCCGGCCTGTTTCACCGCCGCGATGAGCTGCTCAGCACTCGCTTCGCCACTCACGGTCGCGGTGCGTTCACCCAGATTGACCACGGCTTCTGTAACCTGTGGCACGGCGCTCAGACTGTTTTCAACCGCTGCGACACAACCTGCACAGCTCATGCCTGCAATCGATAATCTAATCTGCTGACTCATCTGGATGACTCCTGCTTACGCTTTTAATAAAAAAGTGCCTCTTAATAATAAGAGGCACCGATACCACCATTGCGATTAAAAAGTCTGACTACTGGGCTTTTTTCTGATCCACGAGTTGCTGGAGCAGGTTTTCAATATTGCTCAGAGACTGTTCCATTTTTTCCATATGCTGTTTTTTCATACCCATCATTTCCTGCTTCATTTCCGGGTTCTTTCCCGGACCATGCTGACATCCCTGACCCTGATGCATACCTTTACCCATCATCTGCTGCTGACGTTGCTGACGCATCTGCATCATATTCTGACGCATCATCGGATCCATCATCATGTCGTTATCCTGTCCACTCATCGGCATGCCACCCTGCTGCATACGTCGCATCCGCTGCTGCATCATGTTCTGACGCATCAACGGATCAAGCATCATTTCGGTATTTTCATCATCCATTGGCATTCCTCCACCTATACGCTGCTGATGCATCTGCATCATCCTCTGGCGCATTTCAGGATCCATCTTCATGCAGTTTCCATCTCGCATCATAGGTCCGCCCTGAGACTGACACTCCGCCATGCGTTGCTGGCGCATCCTCATCATATTGTCCATCATCTGCGGATCCATCTGGCCCATCATCTGTGGCGCCATACCTGAGTCTTCCGGCGCAGGCTGCGACGATGCATCCATGCCGTGGCTCATGCTATAAGCGGCCGATGAAATCAGCAGGGCAATTGCGGTTGTTGTGATTGACGCTACTATTCTTACTCCAGTTTTCATTCCTATTTCCTCAGTTGTTCTATCCTGTTGTCATTAACCGGATAGTGTTTGATTTACAGTTGAAGTCAGCAGGCTTCAAGCTGTGACTCTAAGCTGCCAGCGCTATACCCGCTGACAGGAAAGATCCATCGTCATACGCTACGCATTATGACATTTTTTATTTCAATGCATATGACCTGCGTGGCCCTGTTGAGTTTCCGCTGGCGGCTGATTTAATGCCTGAATGAAATTGACCAGATTCCACACCTGATCGTCTTTCAGAATCCCCTTCCAGGCGGGCATCGGACCACGCCCTTCGCGGATTTTATAGGCGAAATCGCCGTCCGGATGCTGCCCTGCCATCACCCGCAGATTAGCAGGTTTCGGATTCAACATCATACCGGCCATGCCCTGGCCATCGGCATTACCGCCATGACAGGAGGCGCAGTACTGCTGATACAGCTTGCCACCCTGCTGGATAGAATCGGCGCTGGACTTAACCGGATTGGCTCTGGCCGCCTCAGCCGCCGGTGCCATCCAGTGCCCACCCATACTCATACCCATCATACTGTCATGACCAGCATGCTCACCTGCAGCCAGCGCGAATGGACTGATAGTCATCATCAGAATAAACGCAATTATTTTTTTAGTTTCCATAGATCTACCTTTTTTGGTGTTGCTGATTAATACAGATTTAGTTGGTCTCTACCCAGCGTCATTAAAAAGCCCTGAAAAACTCACCACGAAGATCACAGAGAGCACGAAGCTTATTGAAATTCAGATTTAATCTGGTTATCAATAGCTTAAAATCTAAAGCACACGCTATCTTTTTACTTCGTGCTCATCGTGTGCTTCGTGGTAAAAATGCTTTTCAATAAATGTCATAAAAACTGACTTGGCTGCTTAGATACCTCGCAATTTTATTTTTTAAAACCAGAAGCTAAGCCCGACGACCAGCTGGGTTTCACTGGAAGACTCGATCGCGCCATTGCCAAACTGTTTTTCCAGGTTGATCCCGATGTAGGGCGAAAACTCACGCCTGATCTGGTAATGCAGACGCAGGCCCAGTTCAGCCGATGACAATCCGGAGCGGATACCGCGCGCAACATCTTCATCGCTATACAGGCTTAACTCCAGATTCGGCACCAGTATCACCTTCTGGGTAAACATGTACTCGTATTCGGCATCCAGCCGCAGGTTGGCCTGACTATCGTCGTTAATAAACAGATTCACATCCATTTCAAACAGATACGGCGCAACGCCCATAAAGCCAACCCCGACCCAGTTCCGTTGCGGCTTCGGTTTAAGCTCATGGCGGAGTCCGACCTGCACATCCCAGAACGCCGAGATCGCACGGCTGTAGAGCAGATCGATGGAATGCCCCTCGACCTTACCATCCAGACTTTCACCGGACGATTTGAGCCACAGCTTATTCAGATCCTTACCCAGCCAGGCATCGATTTCCCACACCAGCAGATTACCTTCGTCGGCATCACGCCACTCCAGTTTGTCGGCCTTCACATAAAACAGTAAGGGATCATCGGCACCCATACCGGCGACCCCACTGGAAGCGCTATAGATAAACAGCAGAGCAGATAGTTTTAGTAGTATTTTTTTCATCGTCACTTCTCCTCAGCTCACAATCACGGTACGGAACATGCCCAGCATGTGATACAACAGATGGCAGTGGTAAGCCCATCCCCCCTCGGCATCGACCGTCACCCGGTAACTGATGCGTGCGCCCGGTTGAACGATGACCGTATGCTTGCGTGGCAGATAATCATTATCGCCGGTTTCCAGATCGCTCCACATACCGTGCAGATGCATCGGATGATTCATCATGGTGTCGTTCACAAAGGTAATGCGCAGGCGTTCTCCCAGCTTCCAGCGTAACGGCTCGGCATCGCTGCTTTTGATGCCATTGATCGACCACATGTAGCGGCTCATATTGCCGGTCAGATGCAGTTCGATATCCCGATCAGGTTCGCGATCTTCCATCGTGCTTCGTAGGTTGCGCAGATCCGCATAGGTGAGGACTTTGCGCCCATTCCCGCGCAGGCCCACACCGGGATCACTCAAACGATAATCCGCCGCTTCGGCGCGCATATCGACATGCGGTCCAAACTCGGATTTGGCATGCACCAGTTTGCCGGTACTGAAATCGGAAGGACGCGTGATCTTTCTCGGCCCGGTGGCAGCAGCAGCCGGCATGCTATGCCCCATCGCCGCATGATCCATCTGGCTCATGTCCATCGCAGGCATCGCATGTCCCATGGCTGCATGATCGACCTGACTGGTGTCCGCAGCAGTAGTGCCATGCCCCATGGCCGCGTGATCCATCTTGCTCATGTCCATGCCAGCCATGTCATGCCCCATCGCGCCATGATCCATGCTGCTCATATCCATCGCCATATCGCCATGCGACAGATCTGCCACTTTATCCAGTGCAGGCACTTCAGCCGTCATACTTAGATCCGGGGTCAGGGTTCCACGTGCATAGCCAGAACGGTCGATCTACTGTGCAAAAATGGTATAGGCGCTATCGTCGCTCGGCTCGACAATGACATCGTAGGTTTCAGCCACACCCAGTCGAATCTCTTGCACCGTGACCGGCTCGACATTCTGTCCGTCAGCGGCCACCACGGTCATCATCAACCCTGGAATGCGCAGGTCGAAAAAGGACATTGCAGAACCATTCACCAGACGTAGCCTGACTTTTTCACCACGCTTGAACAGGCCGACCCAGCCATCCGCCGGAGTCACTCCATTCATCAGATAGGTATAGGTATAACCGGTGACATCGGACAGGTCGCGCTGGCTCATGCGCATCTGACTCCACATCGAGCGCTCGGCCCAGGTGGCGGAAAATCCCTTGTTTTTGATATCCGCCATCAGATCGCTATGGCTGCGCTGCTTGACGTTGTAATAATGACTGAGCTTTTTCAGCTTCGCATAGATGTCATTCGGATCTTCATCCGACCAGTCGGAGAGCATCACCACATAGTCGCGATCGAAGGCCACCGGATCGGGTTCGGCCGGATCGACCACGATCGAACCATATAGCCCGGTCTGTTCCTGAAAGCCGGAATGACTGTGATACCAATAAGTACCGCTCTGCACCAGCTTGAACTGGTAGACAAAGGTTTCACCCGGCGCGATACCGTTGAAGTTATTGGATATACCGGGCACACCATCCATACCACTGGGCAGTATCAATCCATGCCAGTGGATCGAAGTGGTCTGTTTCAAATGATTGGTGACACGCAGGGTTACCGTATCACCTTCCTTGAAGCGTAAGGTGGGTGCGGGTAGCGAGCCGTTGACGGTAGTCGCGATAGCACCGGAGCCGGTAAAGTTGACGGCCTGTTCGGCAATATTCAAATCAAACACCTTACCGCTCAACGTGGGCTGACCGGTTTGTGCCTGCTGGACGGCTGCATGCAGGATGGAAGGCGTAAAGCCCAGGCCCGCTAGCAGGCTGGAGCCGGCGACACCCAGTACAAAACGGCGGCGTGAGATATTTTGCGGCTGACAGGCCGCACTGATTAAACTGTTTGAGTCTTCACTCATGGAATTCACCTCTGATTACAGACCACAGGGTCTGTCGGTTAAAACGTATCAGTATCGATAGACCTGAACGACGTCAGGCATACAGAGGTCAGGCTTTGGGAGGGCGTTCCGGTAACGCGTGGTACCGCGTTAACACGTCTTCTTCATCGACTGCAAACCTGATCAACAGTACGTTGGTTCGGGAGAGTAGAAAAGAAGATAAAGTAACCAGTGAGGTCGATTGAAAATGAGCGACACAGCCGGGGTGATCCTGACAATGTTCGTTATGCTCCATCGCGCATTGATCGCTCTGGTTCATGTCAGTTCCATGCAGCGCGTGCATGTCGCATTTGTCGCTATGACTGTCCGCATCAAAATCGCCCGCCATGGTCAGCTGCAGCGGGCTGATGACAAGCATCAACGCCACAATCCAGTGAAGCATCGTTTGATGTAGTGATGATGTATGCGGTAATTTCATTAATCTAATTAATCATACTTGTTGCAGGGATTCAACCCGCCATTATTTTGTGATGTTGCGAAGGCTTAATTTTAGGACTGTGTTTAGTGCTATTAGTTCATCACTCCGATACTGGATTCCATCCTCAGGTCCGTTAACGGCACATCCGTGTGCCACTCCTCCAGCCTTCGCTGGTATGACGACAAAAGGCATAAGCCCCAAAACCGTCGTCACTCCAGATCTGACCATGGGGATTGGCACAATCATCGTCATTCCAGACTTGATCTGGAATCCAGAAACGGCTAACACCGTTTACGAACCTGAGGAGGGAATCCATCTTAACGACTAGAATCCCTGAAACCCCACGGCTCCGGCTCTGGATACCAGTCTTCACTGGTATGACGATAGGACTCATAAACCTCAAGAACATCGTCACTCTAAATATGGACTCCATCCATCAGCACCAGGAGGCACGCATTGTGCCTCCTGCCTGACTCCAGCAATTTTTTACTCCCTGCGCTGATCAGGAATTAAACGGATAGGTTTTCGCCAGCGTTTCACGTTGCTGCTCGGTCAGAATCGACTCGACCTGCTTTTTCATCTCTGTGCGTCGGGCCTGCATCGCTTCACGCTGTTCCAGCCTCATGGCCTGATGCGTCTCACGCAGCGCATCCAGTTGAGCACGCTGTTCAGCGGTCAGGTCTTGCAGCTGATACACCGCCCGCATCGGCGAGTGTCGCCCACCCATGCGTCCCTGCATCATGCTATCCGGTCCGTACATGCGATGCCGACCCTGCATCATCTGCATGTTCTGACCATCCTGCATCATGGCCCCACGTTGAGCACAATTGGGTTGGCCGTTAAAAGCCAGCACGCTTCCGGTTACCGCCAGTAACGCAGTGCCAATCAGGATATATTTTGTAGTCGATTTCATGATAGTTCTCCAGTTGTTCAGTTTTCAATTTGTTGCCGTTCAACATTGACGGTGATGAAACTATAAGGGAAGCGCGTATCAAGTAGGGTGAGTCCAGGCAAAGCTATGCAAAGAAGTGCAAAGTGTCGGCACCGATGCTTTGCAAGCCATCTGTTTACGTCCAGAATAGGCGCACTGGAGAGGTTGAAAAATGCATATATTACTGGTCGACGATGATAAAGCCCTGTGTGCACTGTTAAGCGAGTACCTGCAACTCGATGGCTTCGTCATCGACATGCTACATGACGGGGCGCAGGCACTTAAAACCATACAGGCCTCCACCAGCGAGTGGGATGCGATCATTCTGGATGTGATGCTGCCCGGTATGAACGGCTTCGACCTGCTGAAGGCCATCCGCTCCAGCAGTAACACACCGGTATTGATGCTGACCGCGCGCGGCGAAGATACCGACACCGTGCTGGGACTTGAACTCGGAGCGGATGACTATGTCGCCAAACCGGTCAGCCCGCGCGTGCTGGTAGCGCGACTACGCGCCCTCAATCGACGTGGTGCCAGCGAACACCTACACGGACCGATTCGAGTGGGTGATCTGGAACTGGATCAGCAGGCTCGTCAGATCCGGATCGCGGGTGCCAGCGTGAGCCTGACCGGGGCCGAATTCAATCTACTCAACCTGCTGCTATCAGAAGCTGGCCAGCTGGTCAGTCGCGAACGCCTCGCCGCCGAAGGGCTGGGCAGTCCGCTGCAGGCGTATGACCGCCGCATCGAAACCCACATGGCGCAAATCCGCCGTAAGCTGGGGCCACTGGCCGATCAATCTGAACGCATCCTGACCGTACGCGGTGCCGGCTATCAGTACGTACTCAACCGATGAGCCTGTTTCTACGTATCTTTCTGTCGTTCTGGCTGGCTGCGGTATTACTCGCCGCCAGCTTCTTTGTGCTGGGACGTTACTCGGGTAATCAGGCAATCGAACGCCATCAGGCGATACTGCAGGCCCAGGCCGAAATCGTCGCCTCGATCTGGATCGAAAATGGGCAGCGTGCCACCATGCACTGGTTGTTTCAACAATCGGCCGAACAGAGGCCTCAACTGGTTAACGAAATGGGACAGAGTCCTTTCAAGCGCCATCGTCCCGCCAATCCTGCACGTGGCCCCGGCCACGGCCCCATTCCGATCAATATCCCGGTCAGCAGCGGCGTCGAGCGCCTGCAACATGGCAAGGTTGCGCTGGTGGTTGCGCTGCCCTCGATCAACCCTCCACATTTTCTGGTCAAGCAACTCGACCCCGGCCAGTTACATCGCCTGCCAATGGCACTATGGCCCCTGCCGGCACTGATCATTATCAGTCTGGTCAGCTATATGCTGGCCACCATGCTGAGCCGACGTATTCGGGAGTTACGTCGTACCGTTCAGGTGATCAGCGCAGGCGATCTGACCGCACGTGTCAAACTCGGCGGACAGGATGAAGTTTCAGCGCTGGCTACCGATTTCAATCGTATGGCCGATCGACTCAACGACATCCTGAATAGTCAGCGCCAGCTGGTGAGCGATGTCTCGCACGAGTTACGTTCTCCACTGGCACGCCTGCGTATCGCGCTGGAGCTGGCCGAACGCGCCGCTAATCCCGCTTCCGCGCTGCAACGAATCGCCAAGGAAGCCGATGAGCTGGAACAACTGGTGACCGATCTACTCTCCCTGGCCCGGATAGAGTCGGGGCAGTTCAGGCTCGAGAAAAAAACCGTCACGCTGTGCGAACTGCTGAAGCGGATCGTGGCCGATGCACACTACGAAGGCAAAGCCAGTCACCGTCATGTACGACTGCAGAGCTGCAGCGATACCAGTATTCAGGCGGATCCGGTACTGCTCCATTCGGCGATCGAAAATGTGGTCCGTAACGCGTTACGCTATACCCCCGACGAAAGCGAGGTAGTGGTCAATCTGCAGCTCCAGCATGATGTCGTTTGCATCACTATCGATGATCAGGGCAAGGGCGTTCCTGAGCAGGCTTTAGCGCGACTGTTCGTGCCCTTTGCACGGGTCGCCGAAGCACGCGAGCGTGATAGTGGCGGCTTTGGTCTCGGTCTCGCCATTACCGGGCGCGTGATCCAGGCCCATGGTGGTCAGGTGAGTGCAATGAATCGAGTACAGGGTGGATTACGGGTCAGCCTGACCCTGCCGGTCAGTGCATCAGACCAGCCGAATTAAGTGTTAACTGATCCAGGTCTGAGCTACGCTTTCCAGACACTGTTATGCTTGATCAAACAGCTTCGTCCAGCAGGGCTACGGGAAGTTAACGCCAGCAATAAGTCTTTTCCCTGAGTCTCCTGGACGACAGCCGACATTAGCACAAGGAGTTCAGCTATGATGACCATTAAACAGCCACAAAAAACCGAACACGCGGTGCCATCGGCCAGTCGCACAAAGCCCGTTGCCAGTTTGGCAGCACAGCACCAGAGCATCCGTTCGATACTGCAGATTCAGCGCTCTGCGCAATCCTCTGCTCAAACCTCTGCACCTGATACCTCATCCGTTCAACGCATTATTGACTCCGGCGGACAGCCGCTCACAGACCCTGACCGAACCCTGCTGCAGCAGCGCCTCGGCTTTGACTTTAGCAGTGTTCGCCTGCACACGGATGCAGCAGCTGCCAGATCGGCATCACGACTGGACGCACGCGCCTATACGCTGGGCCGCCACATCGTATTCGCTGCGGGCGAGTACAATCCCGGCAGCAATGACGGAAAACGCCTGCTGGCGCATGAACTGGTGCATAGCGCACAGCAGGGCTTTGCTGATCCCCGGGGTATGGCACACAACCCGGCTATCGACGATAGCGACAGTCATGCCGAAGCACAGGCGCAGCAGCTAAGCCAGAACGCATTCCGCTCACCGTCTCCATCCACTTTGCATCAGGGTGTTTCACAGGCCAGTGCGGTTGGTCAAATTATTCAGCGCGAGAAAAAGAAGAAAAAACCAAAAAAAGCAGCGTTCAATCTGGATCAGAGCGGGGTGGGAAAACTGATTATAAGTGAGCTGATGACGCTTACCATCCCTGGATCAGATCCAGAAAAGCCGATCGTCGATCCTGCTCAGGTGATGGCCATTCTCAATACATCCTCTGAATTCCTTGATGTTGCAGAAAAAGTGGAAAAAAAATACTTTCAGGATAGAGAGACGCCAGGCATGAAACTGAGTTTCCATCAAAAAAAAGACACCGGAACCCATTTCAAGCACGCTCAAAACCTGATGGAAATATTCATTCCCGAGCTGAATCCATTGAGTACGGTGACCCAGGGCATCGTGCATGAAATGATACATGCGAGTCGTGAAGTTGAAGAGCCTCAAGGTAAAAAAAGTCATGTTGATATCACACGTCAGGTTGCGGACGACATCAGCGATGAATCCAGCACCCGTAAAGGTGAAAACAAAATCATGGGACAAATCCAGGGTTCTGACGCGTGGACAACCAACACTGGTGGAATAAAAATGCCGGTTGCAGATTCCAGCAAGAAATCAGTAACAGCCTCCTTCGTCAGTGGAGAACCGAAACTCACCTACCAGGAATTTTTTATCATCAATGCGGCCAGAGCGAACCTTGAATATGCTCTCGACTCAAACATTGTTACACTCGCGAATTCAACAGCGAATGGTATACCGAAAACAGATATGGTTGGTATGCTGGGTACTCATATGATGGAAGCTGCGACCACAGAGAAGCTCAAACATTTTCAGTTCGGAGAGGATGAAATTAAGCGGCATGAAACACTGAAGGACAAGCCATATCGCGACTATAGTAACTCCAAAGTCACAGACCCAATGGCCCGGGAAGCAAAAAGAAATGAGGAAGAACTAACGCGTAAACACAGCCAATATTTCTATACTTATTACGAAGCACTTAAAGAACTCAATGATGAAAAAAAGACCCAACTGGGCCTGCAGTATCTGGGAATACTATTACTGAAAAAGCAGATCAGTAAAGCCTGGGAAGGCATAGACAACGCAGACGATGAAACCAGGCAGGTACATTTAGATTTGCTCAAAGGCGTTCTGGGGAAACAATTAAAAGGCATCAAACTCTGACTACAGCCTGACCGCCCTGACGCATGACGCATGACGCATGACGCATGACGGTGGATGTTGCGTTTCTAAATAGT
>JACNJF010000174.1 GCA_014382695.1 Gammaproteobacteria bacterium
GAGTCAGGTGTTCACGATCGACCAGAATCGGTGTTCACGATCACCAGAATATGCAGGAGTACCACGCTCAAACTCTACCGCAGGCAATACTAAACTTATCAACCATAAACTCAGACTTAACTTAAAGCATATTTTATTGAACTCTGATTCTTTATGCGAAATACCCACCAGCATGAACAGTTTTAATTTTGATTGGGATCGTGCAATCAGTGCGAGCTATTACCCGTCCTCATTCTACCGTGACTGATTTCGCCAGGTTACGTGGCTGATCGACATCGGTGCCACGCTGTACTGCGACATGATAACTGAGTAGCTGCAACGGAATCGTGGACAGTATCGGGGTGGTCCATTTAGCGGTACATTGCATCCCGATCACCACATCATCGGTGTTTTCACCCAGATGCACGCCTTCGTGGGCAAACACATACAGGCGGCCACCACGGGCTTTTACTTCCTGCATGTTGGAGTGCAGTTTTTCCAGCAGGTCATCGTTCGGGGCAACCACAACGATCGGCATATCGGCATCAACCAGCGCCAGCGGACCATGCTTCAGTTCACCAGCCGGATAGGCTTCGGCATGGATATAGGAAATTTCCTTTAGCTTTAACGCACCTTCCATCGCAATCGGATAATGCTCGCCACGGCCCAGGAACAGCGCATGATGTTTATCGATAAAGTCTTCCGCTATCACTTCTATGCGGGTATCCAGTTCGAGTAGTTTCTTGACCTTGGCCGGCAGTTCATTCAACTCTTCGACGATGCTTTTTATACGCTCTGGATCCATTCCGCGTTTCTTGCCAATGCTTAATACCATCAGCAACATTGCGACCAGTTGGGTGGTAAAGGCCTTGGTAGACGCCACCCCGATCTCTGGGCCTGCACGGGTCATCAGTACGAGATCGGATTCACGCACCAGAGAGCTTTCCGGTACGTTACAGATACTCAGGCTACCACAGTAGTTTTTACCTTTGGTGTCGCGTAATGCGGCTAGCGTATCGGCGGTTTCACCGGACTGAGACAGGGTCACAAACAGGGTGTTTTTGGGCACCACCACCTTACGATAGCGAAATTCACTGGCGACTTCGATCTGGCAGGGTATGCCGAGATGGTCTTCCAGCCAGTATTTGGCGACATAACCGGCGTGATAGCTGGTACCGCAGGCGATGATCTGGATGTTTTCCAGCTTTTCGAAGATTTCATCGGCACCCGGTCCGAAGATAGCCGGCAGTACATCAGTCGTGGTGATGCGTCCTTCCAGACAATCGGCAATTGCGGTTGACTGCTCGTAGATTTCTTTCAGCATGAAATGACGGAACTTGCCCTTCGAGATCGAATCACTGGATAGCTCGGAGACATTGATCTTCAGCTCTTTCTTGGCACCTGCATTATCGTAGACCTGATATTGCTTACCCTTTAATAAAGCAAAATCGCCCTCTTCCAGATAGATAAAGCGTGAAGTCACCGGCAACAGTGCGGATACATCGGAGGCGACAAAGTTTTCTTCAAAGCCTATACCCAGTACCAGCGGGCTGCCTTTGCGGCAGGCGACCAGTTCATCGGGGGTGTCGAGCGCGATGATGGCTAAAGCAAACGCACCTTCGAGCCGGGCACTGGCCTCACGCACGGCGGCATACAGATCCCCGGCATAATAGCTTTCAACCAGATGCGCGATCACTTCGGTATCGGTGTCGGAAGTAAATTCATAGCCCTGTTTTTGCAGCAGCTCTTTTAGCTCCTTATAATTTTCGATGATGCCATTGTGTACCACCGCGATGCGATCTTTCGAAATATGCGGATGCGCATTTCTTTCCGATGGCTCGCCATGGGTAGCCCAGCGCGTATGCGCGACGCCGACTCGACCGGACTGCTCTGGCGGAATTTTAATGGCCATTTCCTGCACTTTACCGACCGAGCGAAAACGTTGTAATCCGGCATCATTGATGACCGCAATACCGGCAGAATCATAACCCCGATACTCCAGCCTTCTTAATCCTTCCACTAATATCGCGCTGACATTTCTTTGTGCCAAAGCACCTACAATTCCACACATAACGGCTTTCTCTTGGTTTTACGGTTTTATGATTAAGGTTTTATTTAGTTTTTTTTTGGTCTTTTCCAATTACTGAAACTAAGCTGTTTGGCTCTTGAAAAGCTTAACTGTCCGGCTGGAGCTTCTTTGGTAATGGTTGAACCTGCGCCGATTGTACTGCCTTTGGCAAGCTTTACCGGTGCGACCAGTTGGGTGTCGGAACCGACGAACACATCATCTTCGATGATAGTTTTATGTTTGTAAGCCCCGTCATAATTACAGGTAATAGTACCGGCCCCAATATTCACATTAGCACCCATTTCACAATCACCAATGTAACTCAGATGATTGACCTTGCTGCCCTCACCGATCACCGATTTTTTGACTTCAACAAAGTTGCCAATTTTAGCTTTACTGCCGGTCACTGTATCGGGGCGAATCCTGGCGAAGGGTCCAATATCATTTTGGGCTCCGATCACGGAATTCTCTATCAACGACATCGCGTGTACTATTGTTCCAGCTCCGACCTTACAGTTGCTGAGGATGCAATTGGCTTCAATCTCGACATCATTACCCAGTTCTACATCGCCGATAAAGATACAGTTCACATCGATGATCACATCGGATCCAGCAGTTAGATTGCCTCTGATATCGACTCTTTGCGGATCGACCAGCTTGACCCCCTGAGTCATCAATTCTGCGGCCTTTTTAGCACGATACAACTGTTCGATTTGCGCCAGCTGCTGTTGATTATTCACGCCTAGTAGCTCGCTTTCATCGGTACAGATCACGGCAACCACGGTCTGGTTTTTTGCCACCGCATGCTTTACCACATCGGTCAGATAGTATTCTTTCTGATGATTATTCGCATCCAGTTGCAACAGCAGAGCTTTATATTCACTACCTTTAATCAGTAAAATTCCAGAGTTACATTCATTGATTCGACGTATACGGTCAGAGGCATCTTTTTCTTCGATGATTGCGGTAACATTATCCCCAAGATCACGGATGATACGTCCATAGCCGGTTGGCGTTTCACTGATAAAGCTTAAGATGCAGACCGCATGGTCCTGTTTCCCCGCCTCAATCAATTGCTCCAGTGTGGCTTGCCTGATCAATGGAACATCACCATACAGTACCAGAATATCATTGCCGGGGGTCAGTTCATCATGACACTGTAAAACCGCATGCCCTGTGCCCAGCTGTTCAGCCTGCTCAACAAAAATTAGCGCCTGGCCCTGCATCAACTCGACCACCTGCTGAGACTCATGTCCGACCACAACGATGATCTGTTGAGGGTTTAACAGCCGACTGGTATCAACTACATGCTGCAGCATTGCTTTGCTAGCTACCTGATGGATGACTTTAGGCTTGTTCGATTTCATCCGACTGCCCTTGCCGGCAGCGAGAATAACAATACTTAGTGGCATACAATTTTCCTGAATCGATGATTAAGGTTCGACGTTTAATTAGTCCATGTTGTTACTATTGTTGCACAGTAACTTAAGCTTACGATTAGCTACCGTTTAAACCAGGTTATTATAATAAGCTTAAATGATCTTTTTTGCAGATCAGCACACAAAAAAAAGGAGCAAACGCTCCTTTTTTGTATAACTGTGACAAGATCGATTATCTTCTAATCTTCAGTTTCTGAATGGCGGCAATCTGCGCAGCGGCAGCAGCAATTTCTGCTCTGGCCCTGGCAATATCGATATCAGAATGCTGATCAGCGAGTGCTGCTTCGGCACGCTTTTTGGCTTCAATCGCAGCGGCTTCATCCAGATCGTCGGCACGAATTGCGGTATCGGACAATATTGTGACGACATGCGGTTGCACTTCCAGAATACCTCCGGAGATAAAGAAGAATTCTTCCTTACCATTTCCCAGATCGAGCCTGACCTCACCCGGTTTCAACGGTGAGATGAGCGGTGTATGGCGTGGTGCTATACCCACTTCACCCATCACCGCTGGTGCGTACACCATTTCTGCAAGGCCAGAGAAAATCTGCTCTTCAGCACTTACGATATCGACATGTATTGTCATTGCCATGATGTATGACCTCTAGAGACTTTTGGCTCTTTCAGCAACTTCTTCAATACCGCCAACCATGTAGAATGCCTGTTCTGGATACTGATCCATCTCACCATTTACGATTGACTGGAAGGCTGCAATGGTATCCTTCAGGCTGACGTACTTGCCGGGCGCACCGGTAAATACTTCTGCAACGAAGAAAGGCTGAGACAGGAAGCGCTGAATCTTACGCGCTCTGGCAACGACCTGCTTATCTTCTTCCGATAATTCGTCCATACCCAGAATCGCGATGATGTCTTTCAGTTCTTTATAGCGCTGCAGGATACCCTGTACGTTACGTGCGGTGTCGTAATGCTCAGCACCAACCACGTTAGGATCGAGAATCCGTGAGGTAGAATCAAGAGGGTCCACCGCAGGATAGATTCCCAGTTCAGCGATCTGTCTGGACAGTACCAGTGTCGCATCAAGGTGCGCGAAAGTCGTTGCTGGGGACGGGTCGGTCAAGTCATCCGCTGGTACATAAACGGCCTGGAAGGACGTGATAGAACCGGTTTTGGTTGACGTAATACGTTCCTGCAGGGCACCCATTTCTTCCGCCAGTGTCGGCTGATAACCTACCGCAGAAGGCATACGTCCAAGCAGTGCCGATACTTCGGTTCCCGCCAGTGTATAACGATAGATGTTGTCCACGAACATGAGTACGTCACGACCTTCATCACGGAAATGTTCCGCCATGGTCAGTCCGGACAGTGCAACACGTAGTCTGTTTCCTGGTGGCTCATTCATCTGGCCATAAACCAGAGCTACCTTATCCAGTACGCCGCCTTCTGACATTTCATGATAGAAGTCGTTACCTTCACGAGTACGCTCACCCACGCCAGCAAATACGGAGAAACCCGAGTGCTCAACCGCGATGTTACGAATAAGTTCCATCAACGTAACGGTTTTACCCACACCGGCACCACCGAACAGACCGATTTTACCACCTTTTACAATAGGCATAACCAGATCGATAACCTTGATACCGGTTTCGAGGATTTCAGTTTGGGTTGACTGTTCGTCATAAGCAGGTGGTTCACGATGGATCGGCATCAATTTATCGGAACCGATCGGACCTTTTTCATCGATCGGGTTACCCAGCACGTCCATAATCCGGCCCAGTGTTTTTTGTCCCACCGGTACCTGAATTGGAGATCCAGTATTGGTCACCTTAAGTCCTCTACGCAACCCTTCTGATGCACCCATCGCGATGGTACGTACTACGCCATCACCTAGTTGCTGCTGCACCTCAAGAGTCAGGTTATTCGCATCGGTAACATTCAATGCGTCATACACCTTAGGCACAGAGTCACGAGGAAATTCAACGTCGACGACAGCGCCGATTACTTCCACGATATTTCCAGTACTCATGCTTGATACCCCTTACAAATAAATATATTCAAATTCGGATTAGACGGCTGCAGCGCCGCCAACAATTTCGCTGATTTCCTGAGTAATTGCCGACTGGCGTTCCTTGTTGTAAATCAGCTGTAGTTCTTTAATCAAATCACCAGCATTATCGGTCGCACTCTTCATCGCAACCATACGCGCGGCCATTTCACAGGCAACGTTTTCAACCACTGCGGTGTATACCAGCGATTCAATGTAACGATCCAGCAGACTATCCAGAACCTCTTTGGAGTCCGGCTCATAGATATAATCCCAGTGGTGCTTTAAATTTTCATCCCTGGAAGCGACGACTGGAACCAGTTGACGCATCTTGACCTGCTGGGTCATGGTATTTACAAAGTTATTACCGATCAGGTAGATCGCATCGATATCCCCGCTTTCATAACTTTTCAACATCACCTGAACAGAACCGATAATATCGGTAATTTCAGGGCGGTCGCCCAGATGACTGGCTTCCGCAATAATCTTCATGCCAAGGCGTTTAAAGAAATTTAAACCTTTTGAACCGATCGTAACCGCTTCAAATTTAACACCCTGCTTGTCCCACTCATCCAGTTGATTAAGCACCTTCTTAAACAGATTGATGTTCAATCCACCGCACAAACCACGATCGGTAGTAATCGCAATCAGGCCTACTTTTCTAATCGGACGTTCAATCAAAAATGGATGCTTGTACTCTGGATGAGAACTCCCCAAATGACCAACTACCTTACGGATTTTTTCCGCATAAGGACGTGCAGCCTGCATACGATCCTGTGCACGACGCATCTTACTCGCCGCCACCATCTGCATAGCCTTGGTGATCTTAGCCGTGTTTTGAACACTCTTGATCTTGGTTCTTATCTCTTTAGCACCAGCCATATCCTATACTCTCAAAAATAGCAGTTAGTTCGTTGACCTTAGTAAACGCCATTCGCCTTAAAGCTTTCAATCGCAGACCTTAAACTGGCAACGATTGTGTCGTTGTAGTCACCGGTCTCGTTGATGCTTTTCAACAAATCACCACTATTTGATTTCACATGTGCATGTAGCGCTGCTTCAAATGCCACAATCTTGATAACCGGGACATCATCCAGATAACCTTCGTTAGCGGCGAACAGAGATACTGCCATTTCTGCAACCGACAACGGTGCATATTGTTTTTGCTTCATCAGTTCGGTAACGCGCTGACCACGTTCCAGCTGCTTACGGGTAACTTCATCAAGGTCCGAAGCAAACTGAGAAAACGCTGCCAGTTCACGATACTGGGCCAACGTTAAACGTACACCGCCGCCCAGCTTTTTGATTATTTTAGTCTGTGCAGCACCACCTACACGGGATACCGACAGACCTGCGTTTATCGCAGGACGGATACCGGCGTTAAACAGATCAGATTCAAGGAATATCTGACCATCGGTAATCGAGATTACGTTGGTTGGTACGAAGGCTGATACGTCACCGCCCTGAGTTTCGATAATCGGTAATGCGGTTAACGAACCAGTCTTTCCTTTTACCTTACCTTCGGTGAACTTTTCAACGTAGGTTTCATTCACGCGAGCAGCACGCTCTAACAGACGTGAGTGGAGATAGAATACGTCACCAGGATAAGCTTCACGACCCGGTGGACGACGTAATAACAGGGACACCTGACGATAGGCCCAGGCCTGCTTGGTCAGATCATCATAAACAATCAGTGCATCTTCGCCACGGTCACGGAAGTATTCACCCATCGAGCAACCGGAGTAAGGTGCGATATATTGCATAGCGGCGGAATCAGCAGCGGTCGCTGCAACCACGATGGTATGTGCCAGAGCGCCATGCTCTTCCAGTTTGCGTACTACGTTGGCAACGGTCGAGGCTTTCTGTCCGATCGCCACATAAACACACTTAACACCGGTACCTTTCTGATTGATGATCGCATCAATCGCAACCGCTGACTTACCGGTCTGACGGTCACCGATAATCAATTCACGCTGACCACGGCCTACAGGCACCATCGCATCAATCGCTTTCAGTCCACTTTGTACGGGCTGATCAACCGATTTTCTTTCGATAACGCCCGGGGCAACTTTTTCGATTGGAGAAAATAATTTATTGCCGATCGGGCCTTTGCCATCGATGGGCTCACCCAGTGAGTTAACGACACGCCCCAGTAATTCGGGACCCACTGGAACTTCAAGAATACGACCGGTACATTTAACCGTATCGCCTTCCGACAAATGCTTGTAGGGCCCTAATATTACCGCACCAACAGAATCTCTTTCCAGATTCAGCGCCATACCATAAGTATCACCGGGAAACTCGACCATTTCACCAGACATTACATCTGCCAGACCATGGATACGCGCGATGCCGTCGGTCAGACTGACGACTGTACCCTCTGTTCTAGCCTCTGCAGCGCTTTCAAAATTCTTAATGCGCTCTTTAATAAGTTCGCTAATTTCTGATGGATTAAGTTGCATAGGGTTATCCCGTAATCAAATTTTCAAATTTTATTTATTCAACAGAGTAGCCAGCTTACTCAGGCGACCTAGCGCAGAGCCGTCAATCACCAGATCCCCGGCCTTAATAATGGCTCCGGCAATCAGCGACTGGTCAATTTCAGCAGTGATACTCACATCTTTACCCAGCCTTTTTTTGAGCTGGCCAGTCATTTCTTTTTCCTGTTTGGCCGTTAAATTTCTGGCCGACACAACCTTAACTTCGATGGTACCTTCTGAAGCCTGTTTAAGCTTTTCATACTCAACAACAATCGCTGGCAATGCCGACAGGCGATTATTTGTCGCCAGAATTGCCAGCAGATTTTTCACATCCTGGCTTATTTCCGGCGCACCCTCGACGGATGTCATGACAGAAAGAAACATCTCAAGCAACTGAGCCCTGGTAACAGAAGGCGATAAAATCAGTGCCTGCATGGACTCATCCAGTACAATCTGACTCGCTATCTGCAATACGTCCGACCATGACTGAAGTGCTTTCTTGGAAGATTTTGACTCCATAGCGAGCTCAAAAACCGCCCTGGAGTAAGGTCGCGCAACTGTTTCAAAATCAGACATCGTTATGCACCTAGATTTGAGCCATCAGTTCATCAAGCACTTTGCTATGCTCTTCAGCATTCACTTCGCGCTTCAATATCTGCTCAGCCCCAGCCAGCGCAATCAGAGAAACCTCTTTGCGCAAATGCTCACGTGCCGAGTTGACCTGTTGATCGATCTCTGAATGAGCGGCCGACTTTATTTTGTCTGCTTCATCACGCGCAGATACTTTTGCCTGATCAACAATTTCATTCGCTCTTTTCTGCGCCTGATTGATGATTTCCTGGGCCTGCACCTTGGCTTCCTTCAAATTATCGCTAACTCGAGAGCGCGCCAGTTCGAGGTCTTTCTGACCCCTTTCTGCCGCAGCAAGACCATCTGCAATCCTGGCCTTACGCTCTTCTAACGCTGTCATCAAAGGTGGCCAGACATATTTCATGCAGAACCAGACAAAGATAAGAAAAGTAATACTTTGCCCGATTAGTGTTGCATTGAAATTCATATTGCTGTCCTCAACTAGAGATTTAACAAAAGTGGGGTATTAACCACCAACAACAGCAAACATGATGTACATTGCCAGACCTACAGCGATCATAGGTACCGCGTCAACCAGACCCATTACGATGAAGAACTGAGTGCGCAGCATTGGAATAAGTTCAGGCTGACGTGCAGCGCCTTCGAGGAAGCGACCACCCAAAACACCGATACCAACCGCAGCGCCTAAAGCACCAAGGCCCATCATTATAGCGCCAGCAATATAAAGCAGAGCAGATTCCATGAATATCTCCTAATAGAGTGAATATTTGTAAAAAATTAGTGCGATTCCTGGGACGCCATATCCAGATATACGATAGTCAGCGTCATAAAGATAAACGCCTGTAAGGTAATAATCAGAATGTGGAAGATGGCCCAGCCCAATTGTAAAAACCCACCAAATAACCCCAATACCCAGCCACCGCTGTACATTAACGCTATAAGAATGAATATCATTTCACCGGCATACATATTGCCGAATAAACGAAGAGCCAGTGAAATCGGCTTGGCGATCAGGGTAACCCCTTCCAGCAGCAGATTGATTGGCATCATAAATTTTGGAAACGGATGGAACGCCAGTTCGGCGAAAAAACCACTCGCACCCTTGAATTTGAAACTGTAATACAGCACCAGGGCAAACACCGACAGTGACAGGCCAAAGGTTATATTTGGATCGGTAGAAGGCACGATCTTTAAATAAGGCACACCGATCAGACTGGCCAGGCCAGGAATATGATCCACCGCTAGCAGATCCATAAAATTCATCAGGAATACCCAGACGAAAATGGTCAACGACAGCGGCGCTATTAAATTATTTCTACCGGAAAACGAACCACGCACCGATTCATCAATAAACTCACACAGCATCTCGACAAAATTCTGCCAGCCGGCCGGCACACCGGTAGTTGCCGTTTTAGCGACTTTACGGAAAGACCAAAGAAACAGCACACCCAGACCGATAGAGAAGCCCATCGAATCAAGATTGATAGACCAGAAACCCATTTCAGCAAGCTCTTCAGCACTATGAGCAATACCCCAGCCATGCTGCTCGGTATGACCGAAGGTAAGATTGGTCAAATGGTGCTTTATGTATTCGGCTGAAGTTCCACTTGCTGACATTTCTGACTAATTACCCTTGTGTATTAATGGTACAAAGATTCCGGACATTTGAACCAGCAAATAACCGACAAATAAAATTAATGGATCCCACTGATAACCGGAA
The DNA here is from genome assembly GCA_014382695.1 of Gammaproteobacteria bacterium. Taxonomy (GTDB): domain Bacteria; phylum Pseudomonadota; class Gammaproteobacteria; genus JACNJF01. The sequence goes on from JACNJF010000174.1 coordinate 10,280, forward strand.
CTAAATAGCACAGCGAATATCATGCCTGCCATTAACCACTTACCTATATCCGACCGATAAGCATAACCTAGCCACTCGGCAGCATCATTATTCTCTGCCTGACGTAACATCTTGATATAGAAATAGATATTCGGCAGCAGACTTGCAAAACAGCCAGTTATTGCAGAAATTTCGCTTTCCGGCCTAAGAAAATACACCAGGGCCAGATAAAAAAACATGCTAAACAACTGAACTATAAGCAAATATTGGATTTGAGCTTTCACTGCCGTAAGTTACTGCGCGAAAAACGTCGTTCCCATTAATGCGCTGCGAATTATAAGGAGTTGACCTGTAAGAATCAATCGTCAATCAAAAAAATTATACATCTAATAAATATAAATATATAAG
>JACNJF010000102.1 GCA_014382695.1 Gammaproteobacteria bacterium
ATTTCATGTTAGAAATACGCTACCCTTTCAGACTCATTTCATATTGGACAAGGCTGGGACTCCAAACATTAGGAATTTAGTGTATAATTGAAACCTGTTATAGACTCTAGAAATAGGAAATTGCATGCCAGAAGCGAGATCCGTCCCGCGTAGACCTTCCGTACTGATTATTCTTGATGGATTCGGCCTGAATCCAAGCAAAGTTAATAATGCTGTTGTAGAAGCCAATACCCCAAATCTTGACCGTTATTTTTCTTCATACCCGCATATAGCGCTAGAAGCTTCCGGGCTGGGTGTTGGCCTGCCTGTCGGACAGATGGGGAACTCGGAAGTCGGGCATATGACGATTGGTTGCGGGAGCGTGGTTAAACAGGATCTGGTGCGTATTGATGAATCTATAGAAAATCAAAGTTTCTTTAGTAACTCTGCGTTTCTGGGTGCGATCAATCGCTGTAAGCGATCAGGGCGACCGTTACATTTGATTGGCCTGCTTTCTGATGGTGGTGTGCATAGTCATATCAACCATCTGCTGGCACTCATCAAGCTGTGTTCGAAGCACGACGTACTTGCCCAGTTGCACCTGATTACCGATGGGCGTGACGCTCCTCCCAAATCAGCGATGAATTATATCCCCGATATCGAGCTGGCTCTGTCAGAGTATGGCGGGATTATCGGTACCGTTTCTGGTCGCTATTATGCGATGGACAGGGACCGGCGCTGGGCCAGAACTGAATTGTCGTGGAAGTCGCTGGTGAAGGGCGAGGGTAATCAGGCCAAGAGTATTTCGCTGGCGATTCATGATGCCTATGAGGCGGGTGAAACGGATGAGTTTATTAAGCCAACGGTGCTACCTGAATTCATTCCAGTTGTAAAAGGCGATGAGTTTATCTTCTATAATTTCCGGAATGATCGTTCCAGACAAATGACGGCAGCCCTGTGTCACGGTGAGTTCAGCTGTTTTGATCGTGGGGATTATCAGCCGGTGACCGTAACCTGTATGACCCAGTACGATCCGAAGTTTCTATCACCCATTGCATTTCCACCCGAGCCGCCGAAAGCCATGCTCGGAAGTATCGTCAGTCAGGCTGGTTATCGCCAGTTTCATTGTGCCGAAACTGAAAAATACCCGCATGTTACCTTTTTCTTTAATGGTGGCAGAGAGAACCGTTTCCCCGGTGAAGATCGTAAGATGATCAAGTCACCGGATGTGGCGACCTATGATTTGATGCCAGAAATGAATGCGAAAGAAGTTGCCGATGAAATGATTATCGCGCTTAATTCACATGAATACGGTTTCCTGGTGGTGAATTTTGCAAACGGTGACATGGTTGGACATACTGCCGTGCGCGATGCGGTTATCAAAGCGGTTGAGGTGCTGGATCTAGAAGTGGGCCGAGTACTGGATGTAGCGGTAGCGGAAGGTTATTCGGTTATTTTGACGGCAGATCATGGGAATTGTGATGAAATGGTTGACCCAGTTACCGGTGAGCCACAAACACAGCACACCATCTACCCGGTTCCCTGTCTGGTGATCGATAAAGTGCCCTGGCGTCTGGCGACGGGTGAGAACCTTTCGGCTATAGCACCTACTTTATTACAGCTGATGGGAATTTCTCAGCCACCCGAGATGACGGGTAAATCGCTATTGCTGGTCGAGTATACGGTCTGATAATCAGAAATATTCTGAAAATGGTGTATATTTACCTTAAAAGTTAAAGATATATTTAGAAACTTATTAATATGGTGTGGACTACTCTGGAATGAGTGAATCAATGTTCACCTTGATCATCAACGTGTATAAAGATAAACATCATGACTAGTTTGGATAGAGTAAATAAACCAGAAAATCTTAAGAAGATCGTAGAAACCCTGCATAAAACGTCGCTGTTTCAGGGTCTGGATGAAGTCGATATTAAACAGGTGGCGAGTCAGGTGGTGACTCGTGAATACCCGAAAAATAGTATTGTTGTCACCCAGGGAGACGATACCGACTCGCTGTATATCATCATGGAAGGGAAGGTTGACGTGTTCCTGCAAAATGATAAGGGTAAGGAAATTATCATCAACTCGCTGAGTGAGTGCGACTCATTTGGTGAACTCGCGCCTTTAGGTGGAATCCCTCGACAGGCCAGTATCATTACCACTGAAAACTCTGTTTTTGTGGTGATTTCGCGTCAACTCTTTATGGACACCCTGCTAATCAAGCCTGCTATCAGCATGCGAATTATCAATCGACTGATCAGCTTGATTCAGGACTTGACTGAAGAAGTCAGTAGTCTCGCGCTGGAAGATGTGTATAACCGGGTGGTGCGCGTTCTCTACAAGCATGCCGAAGAAGTTGGCGATAAGCTGGTGACCGAGAAACTGACCCAGCAGGATATAGCCCTGCGTGTCGGTGCTACCAGAGAAATGGTACACCGGATCCTGAAGGAGCTGAAAACGGGTGGTTATATATCCATCGAAGGCAAGCACATTACCATAGAGAAGAAACTACCCCCCGGTTGGTAAAAAGTATTTATCTTTTTCCGGCTTCCGCAGGGCATTTGAGCCGTCCCATTAAAATTAGATTCAGGGTATAATAATTTTTCCTCGTACTGTGTAGTGTTCAGGGTTGTGCTGGCATAGCCAGCAATATTCCCTGAAATTATCTTCGACCAGCGCTAATGGTTTTAACTGGCCTTTAGCGTCAGAAGACGACAGATGGATAACCACTGGAATCAAATTATGATAATACTGGGTATAGATCCTGGATCCAGGATCACCGGCTATGGCCTGATAAAAAACCATCGTGACCGGCTGGAATATATCCATAGTGGATTTATTAAAGTAGAAGGTGAAAGTTTTCCGCAAAAACTGGGTAATATCTTTCAGCAACTATCTGAATTGATTCAACTCCATGGACCGGATCATATGAGTATAGAAAGTGTGTTTATGCATAAAAATGCAGATTCAGCTTTAAAGCTGGGACAGGCCCGAGGCGCTGCCATCTGTGCGGGTTATCATGCCGGGCTGGAAGTCTCCGAGTATGCCGCGCGTGAAGTCAAGCTGGCCATTGTAGGGCAGGGAGGGGCACAAAAAGAACAGGTCAAACATATGGTTCGTCACCTGCTGGCATTACGACAGGATTTGCAGACCGATGAGTCAGATGCGCTGGCGATCGCCATCTGCCATGCACAACACTCCGCGATGGAACATAAGACTGGCATTCCCGCCAGAGCATTCACCCGAAAAAGAGTTTACCGAAGATGATAGGTCGTCTCATAGGCGTACTGGCGCTAAAGCGTGCCCCTCAGATATTAATCGACTGTCAAGGTGTCGGTTACGAACTGGATGTTTCGATGTCCACCTATTACCAGTTACCAGCCGAAGGTGAGTCCGTGTCGGTATGGACCCATCTGCTGATCAAAGAAGACCAGCACTCGCTGATTGGCTTCTATACTGAGCAGGAAAGAAAGATGTTTCGCCTGCTGGTGAAGGTGAATGGAGTCGGGCCTAAAATGGCGCTGACGATTTTATCTGGCATTTCAGAATTCGATTTTGCACTATGCATCCAGTCGGGTGATGTTTCAACGCTGGTGCGCCTGCCCGGTGTGGGTAAAAAAACGGCGGAAAGGCTGATCATCGAAATGCGCGATAAAGTGGAGGGCCTGGCTCTGAATGCATCACCCTCCCTGTCAGCGAGTAATCCGGTCATCGGGCAGAGTACATACACCAGTGAAGCTATTGAAGCCTTACAATCGCTCGGTTATAAGCCGGCCGATGCAGCCAGAATGATTAGCAAAGTGCTGCAGGCTTCGCCGCAGGGTAGTGCAGAAGATTTGATTAAACTGGCGCTGAAGAATGCCATCAGCTGATCTCTACGCACATTAACATGGATAACAAACGTATCATCGACGCCTCACCGGGGCTTGAAGAAGCCGTCCAGGAAAGAGCCCTGCGGCCCAAACTGCTGGCTGATTATGTTGGCCAGCCAGCGGTGAGTGAGCAGATGGAAATTTTTATTTCCGCCGCACGTTCGCGTCACGAAGCTCTCGATCATGTGCTGATATTCGGACCGCCCGGGCTGGGTAAAACCACTCTGGCCCATATTATTGCAAATGAAATGCAGGTGAGTCTGCGCCAGACCTCCGGCCCGGTGCTGGAAAAGCCGGGTGATCTGGCCGCGTTACTGACCAATCTTGAGCCTAACGATGTGCTGTTTATCGATGAAATTCATCGCCTCAGTCCGGTGGTTGAAGAAATCCTGTATCCGGCGATGGAGGATTATCAGCTCGACATCATGATCGGTGAAGGCCCGGCAGCCCGCTCCATTAAGCTCGATCTGCCCCCGTTTACGCTGGTAGGTGCAACCACCCGTGCCGGCCTGCTGACATCGCCGTTGCGTGATCGATTCGGTATTGTGCAGCGGCTGGAATTTTATAACATCGAAGACCTGACACACATCGTTCAGCGCTCCGCCAAATTATTAAAGATAGAAGTGACTGCCGAAGGTGCGCACGAGGTTGCTACGCGTTCCAGAGGCACCCCCAGGATTGCCAACCGACTGCTGCGGCGTTCGCGTGATTTTGCCGAAGTAAGAGCCGATGGCATTATCAACCAAACCGTAGCCGTGGATGCGCTCAATCTGTTAAAGGTCGATCAGAGCGGGCTGGATCATATGGATCGGCGCCTGATTCTTTCCCTGATTGAAAAATTTGATGGTGGGCCGGTCGGAGTGGAAAGTCTGGCGGCGGCGATTGGCGAAGAGCGTGGCACCATCGAAGATGTGATCGAGCCCTACCTGATTCAACAGGGCTTTATGATGCGAACCCCACGTGGACGCATGGTAACTTCCCGAGGTTACACCCATTTTGGATTTAAACCGCAGCCGGAGAAGGACGTCGAGTATCCGAGTAGAGAATTATTTTGATCAATAGTAACTTTCGTTTTGAATGCCGGGTCTATTTTGAGGATACCGATGCTGGTGGCGTGGTATATAACGCGAATTACCTGAAATTTTACGAGCGGGCGCGCACCGAGTATTTACGCTCTCTGGGGTTCGAGCAGGATGAGTTACTACTGCGTAATGTGGTTTTTGTGGTGCGAAATATTAACATTGATTTTATCCGGGCTGCACGATTCAATGAAATGCTCGTAGTGGAATCAAAAATAATTCTGCTGAAAAAAGCCAGTCTGGTGTTTGAACAGGAAACTTATACAGATCGGGCGAATCAAACTGCTCCAATCAATAAAGCTGTCATTAAGGTGGCCTGCGTAACAGCGGACAGCTTTTTACCTATCGCCATTCCTGGTGACATTGTTGAGAAACTGATACATGAATGAAATGTCTTTTGTCCATCTGGTGTTAAACGCCAGTATTCCAGTGCAATTTGTGATGCTGATTTTATTACTCGCATCCATTTTTTCCTGGGCAATCATCTATATAAAGTGGGCTTTTCTAAAGCAAAGCCGGCTTGAAGCAAAAACCTTTGAAGGCCGTTTCTGGTCCGGTATCAATCTGAGTGATCTGTTTAGCCAGCTGTCATCACGTCAGGATAAACGTTTCGGAATGGAAGCTATTTTTGAAAATGGGTTTCGTGAGTTTGCGCGCGCACGTAAGGCTGAGCTCGAAACCGCAGACATTATCAATGCCTCGCATCGCACGATGAAGGTTTCCACCGCGCGCGAGATTGATGTGCTGGAGAATAATCTATCGTATCTGGCTACTGTCGGTTCGGTCAGCCCCTATATCGGACTGTTTGGCACGGTGTGGGGCATCATGGATTCTTTCCGTTCACTCGCGGGTGTGCAGCAGGCGACGCTGGCGATGGTAGCCCCTGGAATTTCTGAGGCGCTAATCGCCACCGCGATGGGTCTGCTGGCCGCGATTCCTGCCGTTATTGCGTATAACAGTTTCGCCACAGAGATCGATCAGCTGGTGGGTCGATACGAAAATTTTAGCGAAGAATTCACCGGTATATTACAGCGCCAGGCGCAGTCGACCTCCAGTTAATCCATGGCCAGAATTAACCACAAACGGCGCGCCAAGGCTGAAATCAATGTTGTGCCCTACATTGACGTGATGCTGGTGTTGCTGATTATTTTTATGGTCACCGCACCGCTGTTGAAACAGGGTGTGGATGTCGATCTACCGCAGGCCCCGGCCAATCCGCTGGATGTTAACAGCCCGGAACCGCTGGTGGTCACGGTCGATAAAAGCGGGCGTTACTTTTTGAATACCTCCGCTACACCGGATAGTGCGCTGCAGGGCGAACAGCTGGTGGCCGAAATCAGAAAAGCCCTGAATAAGCAGAAAACCCGCCCGGTGATGGTCCGTGGTGATAAAAACGGTGTGTACCAGAATGTGATCTCGGTGCTGGTACTGTTACAGCAGGCCAATATTGGTTCTGTGGGTCTGGTGACTGAACCCGGAGACGACTGACCGTGTGGCAAACGCTTAAGCGGCAACCGCGTGCGCTACTGTTTTCGCTGGCTTTGCATCTGCTGGTGATCGGTCTTGCGTTGCTTGAATTCAGTGGCGAGCAAAAAGTCAGGCCCTCGGTCAGCCAGAAAGCCCTGCAGGATCAAACCATCCAGGCCGAGGTGATTGACCAGAAACAGCTGGATCAGCGTGAACAGGCGATCAAAAAACAGCAGGAAATCGCAAAACAGAAAGAGCTGGCACAACGCCAGGCTAGTGAGTCGGCGAGGAAAAAAGAACAGGAAAAGAAACAGCAGGAAATCGCGGATAAGAAGCGCAGGGCCGATGAACTAAAGCGGAAAAAGGAAGAAGCCGCCAAACAGCAGGCTGAACAGGACGCCGAGAAAAAGGCGCTGGCAAAAAAAGCCGCTGAAACGGATAAGAAATTAAAAGCGGAACAGGCTCAGCGTAAGCTGCAGGAAGAGCGCGCAAAAGCTGAAGCGGAAGCGCAGGAAAAAGCGCTGCAGGCGGCAGAGGCCGAGCGTAAACGTAAGATTGAAGAAGAGCTGCGTCAGATCGAGCTGGCCCGGCAAAAAGTGGAGCAGGAAAAAATCAGGCTGGAAGAAGCGCGCAAGCAGGCTGAGCTTGATGCCCGTCTGAAGGCGGAAGCCGAGCAACGCCGTAAAGAAGCGGAGCTGCAGGCGCAGATTGCGGCGGAAGAACGCCAGCGTGAACTCGATTCCAAGCGCAATCGTTACTACAGCATGATTCGTGAAAAAATATCCCGCAACTGGCGTCAGCCGGCGAACGCGGGCGATAAGCCACAGTGTGAAGTGCAGGTTGTACAGGGACCGGGTGGGATTATCCTGGATGTGACCTTTGGACAGTGCCCTGGCACGCGCGAGTATCGTCTGTCGGTGGAAGCGGCGGTGCTCAAATCTGACCCGTTACCGGAGCCGGAAGATGCTGAATTATTTGAACGCAACATTATCTTTAAATTCAAACCCGAGTAAAGGATACCAATGAAAGCTTATTTATTACCCGTCATCGTATTACTGGTGTCCAGCTTTTGTCTGCCACTGCAGGCGGTCATCACCATCGATATTACCGAAGGTGTAGAAGGCGCGATTCCACTGTCCGTGGTTGAATTTGAGACGGCCTCGCTGCCGCTTGAGTTAAGCACCGATCTGGCGGCCATTATCACCCAGAACCTGAATCGCAGCGGCGTGTTTAATGTGATGAATAAGGATAAGCATCCGGCCAAGCCGCATTACAGCTCGGACGTCAAATATGCGCAATGGCGCGCACAGGGGCAGGAGTATCTGGTGGTTGGGCGCGTGCATAATAAAACGGCAGGGCAGCTGGATGTCCAGTTTCAGCTGCTGGATGTGCTCAAACAGAAGCAGTTGCTGGGCTATAGTTTTCCGGTAAAGCTGCGCAATATCCGCACCACTGCGCATGAAATCAGTGATCTGATCTATGAAAAGATCACCGGCACCCCGGGCGCTTTCAATACCCGTATCGCCTACATCAGTGCACGTACTGACAAGGCGCGCAAGTATGTACTGCAGGTGGCGGATACCGATGGCTTTAATCCGCAGACGGTACTCGAGTCGGATGAGCCGCTAATGTCACCGAGCTGGTCGCCGGATGGACAGTCGCTGGCCTATGTGTCGTTTGAGAACAAGCGAGCGGAAATTTTTATTCAGCACCTGGCCACTGCCCGGCGTAGTATGGTTTCCGGTTTCAAGGGTATCAATGGCGCACCGAACTGGTCGCCCGATGGGAAACAGCTGGCGCTGGTACTTTCCAAGGACCAGAGTCCGGATATCTATGTGATGGATATTGCGAGCAAAAAGCTTAACCGCCTGACCCGCCATAGGGGTATAGATACCGAACCGGTGTGGTCCGCCGATGGCAAGTCGATCATATTTACCTCGGATCGAAGTGGATCTCCCCAGCTGTATGAAATGCTGGTGGCTGGTGGTGAGCCTAAACGTATCACCTTTGAAGGACGCTATAATGCGGCGGCGGATCTGTCACCCGATGGTAAGCATGTGGTCATGGTGTATGCCGATCAGGGGCAGTATAAGATCGCGTCACTGGCGCGTGAAACAGGGCATTTGACCCTGCTAACGGAGAATAATCTGGATGAATCACCTTCTTTTTCACCGAATGGAAGGATGGTGCTGTATGCCTCGACTCAGGGCGACAAAGGCGTACTTTACATGGTGTCACTAGATGGACGCACAAGACATAGACTATCCGATCAGTCGGGTGATGTGCGCGAACCGGTATGGGGCCCTTATAAACAATCGAAACAGTAGGGATAAGCTCCCGCGCTGTAAAACTAATTTTGCGGAGAAATAAAACATGAATAAGTTAACAGGAATCGTATTAGCGGGCGTATTGGTAATGTCCGGTTGCGCGGTTAAGGATGAAGATATCAACAACACCGTTGATCAGATTAGGAATGGGGCGCAGCAACAGCAGGATCAGAATGAAAATACCGATTCGGCGGCAGGCGTTGCCACTCCGATCGCGGGTTCCGACACGCAGGCGAGCGCGTTTAGCGAAGACTCGCTGAGTGCTCAGCAACTGCTGGATCAGGTCGATTCACCGATTGCCGCGCGCGTCATTTATTTTGAATTCGACAGCGCCAAGGTGACCGATGATTCACTCAAGTTACTCGAAGCCCATGGTGACTTTATCGCCAGTCAGGGCAATGTTAATGTCACGCTAAGCGGGCATGCGGATGAGCGTGGTTCACGCGAATACAATATCGCTCTGGGCGATCGTCGTGCTCAGTCGGTACGTCGTATTCTGCTATTTCAGGGCGCATCTTCCGATCAGATCGAAAGTGTCAGTTATGGCGAAGAACAGCCAGCGGTGTTAGGGCATGATGAATCCGCATGGTCTAAAAACAGACGTGTAGAACTGATTTATCAGTTGAAGTAAAGCCTGATTAGACAAAACAATAGCTGCATTTATTCAGGTTTTGCTAATCCATCTACTGAAGGTAATTAAATGAATACTAATCCCTTAAACGCGCTGAAAATTATCAGCCTTGCTGCTTTCCTGATGACCAGCTCTAACGTTATGGCACAGGCTAAAAATGTTCAGCAACTGTCGACCGATGTAACCACCCTGCAGCAGGGCCTAAGCAAGATTGATCAGGAAATGGATCAGCTAAGACGCCTGCTGGATAACCGGGCCATGTTGGAACTGTTTCAACGCATGGATGAGATTTCCGATGAAGTGAGTAATCTACGTGGCATGCTGGAGCAGCAGAATCATGATCTGGCCGGTCTGAAAAAACGCCAGCGCGAGCTTTATCTGGACACCGACAGACGCCTGCGCGAACTGGAGATAACTTCCAGCAGGCCACCGGCGGCAAAAGCGGCACCAGGCGCTGAGCCTCCGCTGCTGGAAAGTAGTGCTCAGGAGGCCATACCGGCATCCCGACCTGCTCAGGAAATTACCCTGCTTGCGCCACCGACAATCGTGACTGCGCCAGCCCCTGCACCCGCTCAAGCGATGAATAAAGTCGTGCCGGAAGCCGCGCCTTCGAGTGGCGCTGAAGTGACCGTCAGCGAAGAGCGAGAGGCTTATCAGAAAGCCTTCGATATGCTCAAGGAAGGACGTTACAAAATGGCGAATGCCGCGTTTCAGGAGTTTCTTCAGCGCTATCCGCAAAGCAGTTATGCCGGGAATGCACAATACTGGCTGGGAGAGTCGAACTATGTGACGCGTCAGTTTAAAGAGGCGGTGCAGGAGTTTCAGACCGTACTGAAGGGATACCCCACCAGTAACAAGGTGCCCGATGCGATGTTAAAGCTGGGTTATACCCATTATGAGTTACATGAGTTTGAAGAGGCCAAACAGATTTTGGGCAAGCTGCGTGAGGCTTATCCGAAAAGCACGGCAGCCCGTCTGGCCGGTAAACGGCTGGAACGTATGAGCAAGGAAGAACAATAAGCATAGCGGTTTGAATACATAGCCTGAAAAAAGGATTTATTCGAAGGCTGGGCCGTTCACTGCCGGAGAGAGCCGCTATATTGGCAAGGGACTGAAATAAGACAGTAAAACAGCTTGAAATTAGAAACGGAATCAGTATGATTCCCCACTCTTTGTTGGGGTCGTTAGCTCAGCCGGTAGAGCAGTTGACTTTTAATCAATTGGTCGGGCGTTCGAATCGCCCACGACCCACCATTATTCA
>JACNJF010000126.1 GCA_014382695.1 Gammaproteobacteria bacterium
CGAGAAGGGTGTTTGCACACGGAAGTGCTTATACCCTGAAGCCCAGGGACGGGCGAGAAGGGTGTTTGCACACGGAAGTGCTTATACCCTGAAGCCCAGGGACGGGCCGAGAAGGGTGTTTGCACATGGAGTCTTATCTCCCGAAACACAGCAACCAGCATAGAATCCCATAACATAGCCACATGTAAGCCCTGCCAATTTTTCGCTGGACGGTTGATACAGATCACAACTCAAACACGGCATATTAGTTTTTTCTAATATAGGTGCTACACTATTTAAGTTTAACTAATTGCATAAAACACCCAATGCCTATCATCAGACCCTACAGTTTATTCGCCAGCATTCTGTTATTTAGTCTTTCCACTTCGGTATCCGCAGATATCAATCAGTCGCTGATGATCAATGATGATATCGAGGCTGATATTGTGACCATCGGTAACCCGGCCAGAACGGGTGTCATCTGGCTGGCCTGTCATCAGGGCAATGCGACGGTGGAGTTCAACACGGCCAGGAAACTGACTGATTCAGGCTATCAATTTTATTTCCCGGATATGTTAAGCGCTCACTTTCTGGCGCCGACACCGTCAAACATCGACCAGGTGCCGAGCGCTGAAGTCATTCAGGTGATTCAACACATCATTGCCCAGAGCAAGGCTGAACGGATCTATCTGATAGGCGCAGCACGTGCGGCGGTACCCGTACTGAAGGCACTGGCAGACCCTGCTCTAAAAAACAGTGACAAACTGAAAGCGGCTCTGCTGATCACACCACGTATTAATAAAAAGACCCCGGAGCCGGGCTCAGAGCCTGAATATATCGATGAAGCAGGCTCCTCAATACATACACTGCGCGTGCTGGAAGGCGAAAGAACCCCGAATCGCTGGGGGCTCCCACATCTAAAAAATGTTCTGGCCCGATCCGGTAGCCCGGTTCAGACCGATATCATCCCGGGTGTGCGCGGCTTTTTTTATCTGCGTGCGGATAAAACACCCCAGGAATTATCGATGACAGATCAGCTGGATCAACTCATCCATTTTAATCTGCAAAAGCTCGGAGACATTTGACCATGAAGTTATTACTGCTATGCCTGTTCGCGTTAAACCTGCTGGTGATTTCTGTGCCAGCGCTGGCTGACAGTGAACTACTCAAACCATACACAGGAAACCTTAATCCACCTGAACTGACACTGGATGACCTGCAGGGTAAGCCTCATTCGTTGACAGACTACAAAGGCAATATTGTACTGGTTCAGTTCTGGGCCACATATTGCACGCCCTGTCGTAAAGAAATGCCTTCGATGAACCGGCTGATCAAAAAAATGGCCGATAAGCCGTTTAAAATTATCGCGGTGGATATGGCCGAAAGTCAGGATACCGTGCAACAATTTCTGCAACAGGTTCCGGTCGACTTTGCGGTACTGCTGGACCGTGACGGATCGAGCATTGGTGCGTGGAAAGTGTTTGCGGCACCGGCCAATTTTATTCTGGATAAACAGGGCAATATTATTTACACCCTGTACGGTGCCATTGAATGGGATTCAGATGAAATGGTCGAAAAATTAAGCGCTCTGACACTCCAGTAAAATCACCCCTGGCATAACTTGAGTGCACAGGAACCCCTTAGAAGTTGTATAGCCAGGGCAATAGCAGGGTAAATACGATCCACATGAGTAAGGTCAACGGTACACCGACCTTAACGAAATCATAAAAACGGTAATTACCGGCATTCATCACCAGCAGATTAGTCTGATACGCCATCGGGGTCGCAAAGCTCATATTCGCCCCGAACAGTACCGCCAGTACGAAAGCTTCGGCGCTCAGGCCGAGCTGAGTCGCTATACTCACCGCAATCGGGGTCCCGATCACTGCAGCGGCATTATTTGACACCACATTGGTCAGTATCGCCATAACTAACATCAGTCCACTCATGATCGCCGTGGGTGACCAGCCATGCGTTAGCGCGACATACTGATTCGCCAGAAAAGCCGCTCCGCCTGTTTCCAGCAGAGCATTACCCATCGCCAGACTGGTTACAATAATCAGTATCACAGGCGCGCTCAGCGCACGCGTCGCATCACGCCAGCGCAGGCAACCGGTCAGCAACAGTAAAAACACCCCGGTCAGTGCACTCACTTCGATAGGTAACAGACCGCTCGCGGCAGTCACAATGATAAACAGCATGATGCCGAGTGCGATATAGGATTTATTGGAACGGGCCAGGTCGGAACTTGCATCGAGTACCATCAGATTTCGGCTGGCTTTCATGCGCCGGATACTTTCCTTCGCCCCCTGTACCAGAATCACATCACCCGAGTTGAGTTTCTGCTCATCGGTATGGCGCTTACCGGGTTGATTTCTCCAGCGATTGGCACGATGCAGAGCCAGCACCAGCAGGTGGTAACGATCCGTAAAGCGTGCCTCTTTGAGGGTACGGCCATCCAGCGTTGAACCGGGCACCACCACAACTTCAGCTATTTGCTGGTCGTTGTCGCGAAGTGGATGATCTTCATCCACCAGCTTATCGCTGGAAAAAAGGCGTGCGCCCACCAGCGCCTCAAACTTCTTCAGGTTATCAGGGGTATCCCTGACCACGATCACGTCATCCATACGGATCTTGATATCGGGTAAAGGGGTCAACTTGACACCCTCTTTGCCACGTAGAATTTCGATGACTTCCAGCTGACCGTCGGTCATTCCGATAACCTCAGCTAGCGTGGCACCTTCTGCTGCACCACCTTCCCGGATACGCAACTGGGCGGTAAAGATTCGTGCCGAAGTAGTCGGCATCAGTGGCTCCCGGTGAGGCATAATGCGCGGAACGACCAGCCATAGATAGAGAATCCCTACTGAACTGGCCAGAATCGCGGGTACGAAGAAATCGAACATATCAAACTCTCGCACACCCAGTTCAGAGGCGAAAGAAACCACCAGCAGATTAGTTGAAGTACCAATCGTGGTTGACATGCCCCCCATCAGGGTGGCAAAGCCGACCGGCATCAATAACAAAGATGCAGAGGTTCCAGTTTTGATCGAGATGGTAATCAGGATCGGTAACAGCAGAATAACGATAGGGGTATTATTCACGAACGCACTCAACAGAGCACCGGTAACCAGAGTGAGTAAAAACACCAGCTGAGGACTCTTTGACCAGTAATGGGCCAGCACACGCCCCACCGGGTCCAGCGCACCGGTTCTAACCAGTCCCTGACCTGCGATCATGAGTGCACACACCGCAATCAGAGCACGATGTCCAAATCCGGTCAGAAACTCATAACTATGTAGTGGTCCGTGCTCACCGCTAAACGGGAACCATTCAAAAGCCAGTGTCAGACTCACCAGAATAAACAGACTGGAGCTGGCGATTGGCAGTTTTTCATTTGCAAAAAGTACCAGTGCCAGCACGATCATTGCCATCACGAAATAAGCGTGGAAACCTGCAGTTGGGTCAACCATATCAATCCAGTCGGAATAGAAAGCAATCTATTCTAGAGAGTTGGCTGGAGACTTCAAATGCATTTCAGGTTAACTGAAATTTCACCGCTATAGTGCCGCCATCATTTATTCGGGCAGCGGATTTTTATCACTCAGTTTACGGTTCTTTTCCCACAGTTGTGGGTTGATGGTTTGCTTATAGGCGTGCCAGCTGGCATATCCCAGCAGTGGCATAAGTACCACCATCGCGAGAAACCCGGTGATCACACAAAGTATCACACAGGCTACGATGATCGAAGCCCAGATCATCATCGGCAGTTTATTCTGCATCACTGCATTCACACTGGTAACCACAGCGGTAACCGCATCGGCCTTACGATCCATGATCATGGGCAGCGAGAAAGCGCTGGCACAAAAGGTAATCAGCGCAAATATCGCACCGATCAGACTGCCTATCGCATAAAACACCAGATATTCCCTGAGACCGGAATCAGTTTCCATTGGAAAAAAGATATGTATCCCCGTCCCGGCCTTGGTCCATAACAGGAAAACCACCAGCAGGATAACTGAAAAAACCAGTTCATTACCGAGGTGTCTTTTACCTTCTCGCAGGCAGTAGGCTAGTTTTGGCTCAAACCCTGCACCGATCTGACAGCTCACAGAATACAGTCCCAGCGCCATGATCGGGGCGATAAAGACCAGTCCGGATAACAGACTGATCAACAGCACGGCTCCTCCCAGATACCAGCTCGCAATAGCCAGTAGATAGGTAAAGATCACCAGCACACCGCCATAGATCAGGCTCACACGGCGCGATTGATTAAAGTCTTTCCAGCTTAAGGCCATCCAGTCGAGTGCTGCGAACATCGGCAATTTGTTGCAGGGTGCTGCAAACGGTAATTGATCCGGTTCCAGCAACGATTGATCCCTCTCCCCCATTGTCTTCTCCTCATTGATTTGGAATTATTATTAGATTTTTTATTAGTTGACGTTTAACCCATAGCGCTGGCAGGGGTTTCCGTTTTTTGACTTATTTTAAACGTCGCCGACGCTGACGCAAGTGATTTAACGGGGTATTAATGCAGCTTAACTCTATGATTATATAGAATTATTTTATGCGCAGGCTGCTCAGCAGGAGTCGCTTTCAGTAAGATACGGGGGCTAAACCGAGTGGATTATTGATATCGATGCCATCCATGAACGGTTTATCACGATCTTTATGGGTTAACTGATAGATCAGGCCAATCCAGTTCCCCATCACCGCATCAGCCGTATCGCACCAGCTGTTATTCAAATGGGAGACTATTTTCTGTTCGGGAAACTCTGGCAAAGCCGTACCGGCCCGCATCGCCTGCAATAGATAATAGCGATACTCACTGAGCACCGCCGCTTCAAACAGACCCAGATAGTTTTCCGGAAAGGGTGGAAACGTCTCCAGCTCAGCATTGATAAAGCGATACACTTCGCGCTTGAACTCCTTCAACAGAGAAATCGTATCGTATTCAGGATGACCCTGAAAAAACACGGTGCGAATACCATCTGCACTGCTTGCAAGATGGACGCAGCCATCATCCAGCTCGGTGGCCAGGATATGCAATCCAGCCTGTTTAAACTGTTCCAGCGTCACCGCATTCCAGCGTGAATGCGGTACCTCAAACCGGGTGTTGATATCTACCGTGAGCGGGTGTTTATGGGCTGTCAGCTTATGCTGGTAGACCCCCCATTTTTTGGTTTTCTGAGGATGCCGCACCTGTCCATAACGAAACTCCATCACCGCATGGGTTGCCAGGCAGGAGCACAGGGTTGAGGTCACATGTTGGTGCGACCATTCAGCAACCTCTATCAGCGGTTGCCAGAACGGCTGACTGGAAAGATCAGGACCCGTCACATTAGCACCGGTGATGATCAATGCATCCAGTCCCTGCGCGCGAATCTGTTCGAAGGTTTCATAATATTCGGCAATATGCGCACGCGCCTCTTCACCGCGTGGCAGGCTATCCAGGGTAAATGGATGAACATAAAACTGTGCAATCGGATTACTGTCGCCGATCAATCTGAAAAACTGTAATTCGGTAGCCTGTAGCGCCGCATCCGGCATCATATTCAACAGGCCGATATGCAGTTCACGGATATGCTGGGTCAGAGCACGCGTCGGCTCCAGTATCAGCAGGCCTTCGTTCCTCAGTTTATCGAAGGTCGGAAGATTATTGTGCGCGACGATAGGCATTAGCTTTGTCTCTCGATAGCGCGTTCCAGCAGTTGTAGAAAATCCTGTTCATTCTGAATCTGGGATACTTCTTCTGATGTCACCGTGTATCCCTGTCTGGCAATTTCTTCATAACGCGGAATACGCGAATGAAACAGACGCGGAAACACCCAGCGCGCAAACCCATCCGGATCCATCTCTGCGGCAAACTGCAGATTGTTTTCAGCCAGATACTTTGCCATATGTTCGGTTAAAAACTCTGGACGATAATACAATGGTTTAGGAGAGCTGACCGCACGTTGAATCAGTTTATTCTCCTCCTCCTGATTGGTCACCTGGATATACAGGATCAGCGTGTGTTCAGCCAGTGCTTCGATCACACCGGGTTCATCCAGTTCACACAGACTGCCGCCGACATCGTTGACAAAATGCGGGTAGCCATACACATCCTGCGCTTTACGAATAAAATCGGGCACATCATGCATGGTCGCAATTTCAGCTTTGCGGTATTCTGCCTGGCGTTGAATAAAATCCTCCAGACCGACACCGCCCAGCGCTGGGTTGCCGAGTTTACCGACAAAACTCAAAACCGGACCCAGATCGTGCACCTTGATATTATTGCGGATATAAATCCAGTCGTTACGCAACAGTTCCTTCAGGAACGGTACCTGCATCGCCTGCTGCTTAATCATATCCATAATCGATTCATCCAGATAACGGGTACCGATACGGTAATCTCCGGAGAAATGGAACCAGTTAGCACCTTCGCGTAACTTGCTGGACAGATAGGATTTACCCACACCGGACATGCCCAATAAGGTAACTTTTTTGTGTTCCCATGCACGGAACTGATCGATATTGAATTTCAAATTTTACTCCGCAATAATTTTTCGCTAGTTTAATCTGACCCGCGCAGAAAGTGTAAGCTTTGTTGTATGCTGCAATACATAAATCAGCAAGTTAGCGCGTTAAAACAGCCCTTCAATCTGACCCTGTTCGTTCACCGTAATGTTTTCCGCTGCCGGTTGGCGCGGTAATCCCGGCATCGTCATCACATCGCCACAGATTACTACCAGAAAACCAGCACCACTGGACAGGCGCAACTCCCGAATCGGCACCACATGATTACTTGGGGCTCCTTTCAGATCAGGATCGGTTGAAAAAGACAAGGGTGTTTTGGCGATACAGACCGGTAAATGCCCGTAGCCATCGCGCTGGAAGGCGGCAAACTGATCACGTATTTTCTGATCGGCGATAATCCCCTGCGCGCCATAGATCTCCTGGGCAATGGTACGCACCTTATCCCATAGTCGCATATCATCCTGATACAGATAACGAAAGTCAGCGGGTTCTTTTTGCATAATATCCAGCAACTGTTTAGCCAGATCAATCGCTCCGGCACCACCCATCGCCCAGTGATCGCAGATTATAGCATTGACCCCTATTTCACAGCATAGCTGCCTTAACAGATCGAGTTCCGATTTACTATCGGCACTGAATTTATTGATCGCGACCACTACGGGCACACCAAACTTGCGTGTATTCTCAACGTGTCGTGCCAGATTATCAAAACCTTTTACCATGGCCCCTATATTCTCCAGCTTTATTTGCTGCTCATCACAACCACCATGCATCTTGAGTGCTCGTACGGTGCAGACGATCACAGCGGCATCCGGTTTCAGCCCTGATTTTCGCATTTTAATATCGAAAAACTTTTCCGCACCAAGGTCCGCTCCAAACCCCGCTTCAGTCACCACATAATCGGTCAATTTTAACGCCGTCGTGGTAGCCAGCACCGAGTTACAGCCATGCGCAATATTGGCGAACGGCCCGCCATGAATAAAGGCTGGCGTTCCTTCCATGGTCTGTACCAGATTGGGTTGCAGCGCATCCTTTAACAGTACGGTCATCGCCCCCTGGGCATTAATATCGCGCGCATAGACCAGTGACTTATCGCGTCGCTGACCGATAATCATATTCCCGATGCGGCTCTGCAGATCTTCCAGATCGGTCGCCAGAGAAAAGATCGCCATGACTTCTGAAGCGGCGGTAATATCGAATCCATCGGTACGCGGAAAACCATTGGTCACCGCACCCAGTCCGTTGGTGATTTCACGCAGTGCGCGATCATTCATATCCACCACCCGGCGCCAGCTGATTCGGCGAAAATCCAGCTTCTGTTCATTGCCCCAGTAGATGTGATTATCAATCATGGCTGCGAGCAAATTATTGGCTGCACCAATGGCGTGAAAATCACCGGTAAAATGCAGGTTGATATCTTCCATCGGCACCACCTGCGCATAGCCACCTCCGGCTGCACCTCCTTTCATGCCAAAACACGGTCCCAACGATGGCTGACGCAGGCACACCGAAGCCTTCAAACCCAGGCGCGAGAACGCATCACTGAGGCCGACCGAGGTCGTTGTTTTACCCTCTCCGGCACGGGTCGGCGTAATGCCGGCAACCAGGATCAATTTACCCTGCGCTTTTTCAGTCAGGGTCTTGATAAAGGAGAGCGATATTTTCGCCTTGTCATGCCCATACGGGTGCAGCTGATTTTTTTGGATGCCCAGTTTTTCAGCGATTTTTACAACTGATTTTATTTTGGCATTACGGGCTATCTGTATGTCACTAAGTGGCTGGGTATGCTGACTGGCTGGCATCGTATCTTCTCCTGTAGCGGCTTAATCCGAGTCTATCCCAAATCCCTGATAAACTCCCCCGCTCAAATTCAAAATCAGGATATTTATAAACAGTGCGGGTGACTGCAGGCTTCTAACGCTTTCATCTGCGACGTTAAATGCTAATATCAGCCAATCATTAACTGCTATTGCTATTTTGCTATAACCCCGGATTCCTGATGCCCTACCTGCTTTTATTTGTTGTGCTATTACTGCTGATCTATCTGCCTCAATACTGGGTCAGGCATGTATTAAATCGATATAACCAGCACGATGAAGAGAATTTTAGTGGCACCGGCGGCGAACTCGCCCGTCATCTGCTTGATCGCTTTGAGTTACAGCATGTCAAGGTTGAAGTCACTGAATCCGGTGATCACTATGACCCGGTTTCTCAAAGCGTACGCCTGACCAAAGACAAACATGATGGCAAAACACTGACCGCGATTACGGTAGCCGCTCATGAGTGTGGCCATGCTTTCCAGCACGCCGCCCGCCAACCCTTATTCCTGTTTCGCAGCCAGCTCGCAGGGGTGACTATCTGGGCGGCACGGGTGGGTTCATTCCTGCTGTTTTCCGCTCCATTCCTGGCGCTGTTAACTCGTGCGCCTTCAGTAGCATTACTCAATATCAGTGGTGCATTTCTGATCATGGGCTTCGCCCTGCTACTGCAGATCATTACGTTGCCGGTGGAACTGGATGCCAGCTTTAACAAGGCTCTGCCCCTGCTACAGTCAGGCTACCTGGATCAGTCACAGATGCCTGCTGCCAGACAGATACTATCGGCGGCAGCCTGGACCTACGTGGCCGTATCCCTCGCCAGCTTACTCAATTTCTGGCGCTGGTTTGCTATCTTAAGACGTTAGCCTGCATAGCTTTTGGGTTTTTGGGGTTAGTCGCTTTGTTAAAATATTTTATTGGTCACCCAAGTGCTTAGCAACTAAACTACCCTCACTGTAAACTCTGGCTCCAACTCAATGCTAAAAATTCTTTTCGCTGCACTTTCACTATTTATTGCTCAAACCGTCAGCGCCAATGAACAGCAGTTGATCGACGCGCTAACAAAAGCGCAGCAGGATACAGAATCTTCCGCTGAGGCCATTCAGCAGGGTAGCTCCAGGGCATTTATCTGCAAATACTGCCATGGCGAGGATGGCAACAGTAAAAAATCGACGATTCCCAACCTGGCCGGACAAAACCCGGTCTATCTTCTGCGCCAGATTGAAATGTTTTCCAATGGACAGCGGAATAACAAAACCATGAATGAAATTGCACGCGTGTTAACCTTGCAGGATAAGGTGAATATCGCGCTGTTTTACTCCAGTCAACAAGTCACCGAGCAGACGCCTTACCGGCCCGAACTGGTCGCTGAAGGAAAACAGTTGTTTGAAACCAGATGCTTTTTCTGTCATGGCAGAGATGCCCACGGTAAGGAAGAGTTACCCAGAATAGCCAGCCAGCCAGCCGACTATGTGGTGAATACCCTGAGCAGTTATAGCTCTTCACTGGTGAAACGGGTTGAAACGCCAATGAGTCGAGTCGCCAGAACACTGGAAAAAGATGAAATCCAGGCACTCGCAGCCTACCTCACCAGTCTTGAATAACCTCTCCCCGAATTGACTCCAATAAACTAACACCTGTTATCCGCCTTCGTCGGTCGCGCCATACCCCATTCTAATTCTCTGTTTTTTAACAAAAATCCGCTTTTAACCCTTAACAGCGGCGCTGCAAACAGCTGTTTACCCTTCAATCCAGCCACTCAAATCAATATCCCTGTACTTTCCAGCCTCTTAATAAATTCCATAAGCAAACACTAATTCAGACCATAGTCTAAAAACTTCTAGACTTATGCACGACTTAAAATCCTACCTCAGGACATAGTTAACCCTCCAGCAAACAGGGACAATTTCGCCAGCTCCGGAGAAGAGTCCGGAATGTAGCAATAACCGACCAGAGGTTCCCTCGCCAAACAGCAACAAATTTACATCAGGATACTTAGCTTACAGGGACTCGGTAAATAACAACTCTATGTATTAAATGAAAGAGGAAATAAATATGACGAAAAAATCAACCCTAAGACGTCCAGCAACACTGCTGGGTCTAACGGCGATGTTCTCGACAATGACGGCTCT
>JACNJF010000046.1 GCA_014382695.1 Gammaproteobacteria bacterium
CCGCCTGCCGGCTGACAAAGCCGCTGATCTTCAGGCGTTGAAATTTTTCAAAATTAACCACGATCGGCTCGATGTTTAGCGCATAGCCGGCGTGCTGAAATTTTTTGACCATCTGGGCAACCGATTTCGGATCCGTTAACGACATTAGTACCAGCTCAAAGCGACCATCCATATTGGCGATGCCCTGCTCTATGGCAAGCTCAGTCTCGCTGGCCAGCTGTTCTAGCTCTGGCTTGCTCAGGGTGTCAACGACTGCTTCGGCTTGAGACGATTTTTTCAGATAGCGCGACAGTGGCTGATCCAGAACTACACTCGCATCGGCTGCCGACTGTGCCGTGATATTACCCTCTATCAGGGCTACAAAATCCTCCTCAGCAATGGAGCGACCCCAGATATCGGTTCCCCGGATGCCCACAGTGACCGCGCCGATACGAATATTGACCTGATGTTTGCTAGTGAATTTTGAGGCAAAAAAACCAGAGGTAAAGCGGAACGCCCCCTTGATCACATTCAGGGCAGCGGTTAACACTGCACTTTGCGGTTGCTGCTGGAGTTCAGCCGAGCGGATTTCAAAGCGCGTGTCCTGTCCAAGTTTGACGACGCTGCCATCCGGCAGCGCAAGCCAGGCGCGTCCCATTGCGCCGGTCTGAACGATATCGCCATTGAGTAATGCAGAGCCGGGGCTGAGCGCAATGCGGGACTGATTTCTTTCCGCCCATACCGGGTAGTTAAGCGCATTGATATGGATACTCTGGGCGGCAGTGGCGGAGCAGGAAATGAACAACAGAATGAACAGTAGTTTTTTCATGGCAGACACTTTTTAGGCGTGGTCAGAGTGGTGATTGTGACACAGCTCAGGCTGCGCATAGTGAGAAAAATTGGCTGTCAAAAAAACGGATGAAATTTAACCCGGCCTGGGTCAAGATGAAGTCATCCATTCGGGAATCAATATGCAGTCATTATCAGCAGCGCAAAAAGATATTTTCTACCAGGCCTATGTGCGTAACGATAGTCGCTACGAAGGCATTTTCTTTCTGGCGGTAAAAACCACCGGGGTGTTCTGTCGGCCTGGCTGTACGGCGAAAACGCCAAAGCCGCAGAATGTAGAATTTTTTTCGAGTGCAGAGCAGGCGCTCGCACAGGGTTATCGTGCCTGTAAAAAATGCCGGCCATTGCAACACAGTGGCGATGTTCCCGACTGGGTGCAACAGGCCCTCGATTTAGTGGAAAGCAATCCGCACGCCAGAATCAGTGATGCAGAGTTAAAATCTAGCGGGATTGATCCTGTCCGTTTACGACGCTGGTTTAAACAGCATCGTGCGATGACGTTTCAGGTCTATCAGCGTGTGCATAAAATCGGACGCGCCTATGCTCAGATCAGACAGGGACAGAAGGTGATCGATAGCGCTTATGACAATGGCTATCAATCTCTCAGCGGGTTTCATCAGTCGTTCAGGAAGGGCACCGGTTTTGTGCCCTCGGGCAGTAAGCAGCATGCGATTGCCTGCAGCGCGCAGATGCTGACTCCACTGGGACCAATGCTGGCGGCGGCCACCGATAACGGGCTCTGTCTGCTGGAGTTCACCGATCGAATCCATCTACAGCGCCAGATTGAACGTGTTCAGAAGCGCCTGCAACTGGTTCTGGTTGCAGGACAGCATGCGCTGCTGAAAATCCTGCAAACTCAGCTGGATGAATACTTTAATCGACAACGTCAGCAGTTTACGATTGCACTGGATCTGGCTGGAACGGCGTTTCAATGTGAAGCCTGGCGACATTTGCAGTCGATTCCCTATGCACAAACCCGCAGCTATCAGCAACAGGCTGCGGCCCTGGGCAGGCCACAGGCGGTCAGGGCTGTAGGCCATGCGAATGGGCAAAATCCATTAGCAATCGTGATACCCTGCCATCGAGTGATTGCCAAAAATGGACAGCTCGCCGGCTATGCCGGCGGACTCTGGCGTAAACAATATCTGATTAATCTGGAGCAGGGCGAACAATCCCGACAATGAAACCTGTATATCTGATGGAACTGGTGATCCTGGCCGCGCTGTGGGGTGCGTCTTTTTTATTCATGCGTGTCGGCGCACCTGAGTTTGGTCCGATTGTATTGATTGCCCTGCGCACCGCAATAGCCGCAATCTTTTTAATACCGCTGGTTATCATGGCCGGCAAATTAAAGTTGATAAAAGAGAACGCGTTGTTGCTGTTTGTGGTGGGCGTGATCGGCACCGCTATACCCTTCAGTCTATTCAGTTTTGCGGTACTGTATGTGAGTGCCGGTTATGCATCAATCCTGAATGCGACCGCGCCGATATTTACCGCACTGGTGGCCTGGATCTGGGTCAGTGAGCGCCTGACCTTAAGCGCAGCCCTGGGTTTATTGATTGGATTTTGCGGGGTTGTGCTGCTGGTGCTGGATGATAAAAGCGTAAGCGCAGAGATGATATGGATACCGGTAATGGCGTGTCTGGCGGCAACGCTGTGTTATGGAATAATGGCTAATTTCGCCAGGCATAAGCTCGGACATGTGCATCCACTGGCGATTGCCGGCGGTAGTCAGTTAGGTGCGGCGCTCAGTCTGGCACCTTTTGGCTGGTGGCTTTGGCCGCATACGCCGCCGGGGCAGCAGGCCTGGCTGGCGGTGATCATCCTTGGCATCGCCAGTACCGCGATCGCTTTCATCCTGTATTTTCGGCTGATTGCGAATGTGGGGGTTACCAAAGCGATGACGGTGACCTTCCTTATCCCGTTCTTTGGAGTGATCTGGGGCATGCTGTTTTTACAGGAAGCTTTAACCGTGTTCATGCTTGGCGGTGGCCTGCTGATTTTGATCGGTGTAGGATTGAGTACGGATATCTTGAACCGCTGGAGAAAAAGCAAAGCGGTTTAGTCAACTGAACCCGCAGGGAGGCGGATGAAAAATGCAATTATTAAGGAATTTTCCAGCACTCTGGATACTCTGCCTGCTGAGTGTTTCACTGTACGCAGCGGCACCCGATCTATTACTGCTCAAGCCTTACCGGCCCGGCATGCAGATTAATGGCTGGCTGATGAGCGAAAAACTGGATGGTGTGCGCGCCTACTGGGACGGCTCGCAACTCCTCAGCCGCCAGGGCAATCGACTCCATGCACCGGACTGGTTCCGTGCGCAGTTGCCTCCCTTCAAACTCGATGGTGAGTTATGGATCGGCAGGGGTCGCTTCGAACAGACCCTGTCTATCGTCTCGTCGGAACAGGCGGATGCTGACTGGGATCAAATCCACTACCATATTTTCGAACTACCGCAGGCGCAAGGGGGCTTGATCCAGCGTCTGTCGAAACTGCAGCAGTATCTGACCCGTAACAAGCCATCCCATCTGCATTTGATTCCGCAGCATGTTTGTCGTGATCGTCGGCAATTGCTGCAAACCCTGAGCCAGGTAGAAGCCACAGGTGGTGAAGGGCTGGTGCTACGCAATCCACTAAGCCCCTACCATACCGGTCGTAGTGATAATGCGCTTAAGGTTAAGAGCTTCGAAGACATGGAAGCGAAGGTGATCGGCTACACCGCAGGTAAAGGCAAGTATGCTGGAAAAACCGGAGCACTGCGGGTCGAGATCGAAGGTGGCATCCGATTCCTGATAGGCTCAGGACTGAGCAACCAGCAACGTAGTGATCCGCCACCACTCGGCAGCACCATCACCTTCAAGTATCAGGGGTTCACCGCCAACGGTATCCCGCGCTTCGCCAGCTTCCTCAGAATAAGACCTGTACTAAAGTACTGATTGCATTACAGAAATTGATCCAAATCAATTTTACTGATACTAGCATCAGGTTAACCTATGTTAATTCTTTGCTTGCATTAAAAGTGGGTGTATTTATGCGCATTCATAAATGCATAGCTCCGCACAGGAATTAGATGGAGCGATGCATAATAAAAATCGATTTTAATCGTGCTTCCCTACAGGAGAATAAAAATGAAACCACCAAAGCCCTTAGCACTGTTCTGCAGATCTGTTGTTGCGTCCTCCCTTTTACTATTAGCCCTGACGGGTTGTGATGACGGTACGGATGGTGTACAGGGCTCAGCGGGCACGCCCGGAGAGTCTATTAGCGCGACCGCTAGCGAGCTGAATTTTACCGTCAACAGTGCCGAGATAGGCAGTCCGCCCATCATTAAATTCAATATAACGAATGAGAACGGCGTGCCTTTCAAAGGGCATCGGTGATACCGATCTGCGCTTTAATATCGCCAAACTGATCACTGGGGTCGATGGTAATCCGAGTCGCTGGCAGAATTATATTGTAGGGGCGCGCAGTGGTTCGAATTCCGGCTCTCAGGAGCGTAACAGGGGCAGGGATTCGGATATCTGGGGTGAGCTGATTAATCATGGTGATGGCAGTTATACCTACACCTTTGAAACCGATGTGACCAGCGCTGCCTGTCCTGCTCCCTGTACCGATGCGGATGGTAACGCACTGGATGTTTCCTATAATCCGGCGCTGACCCATCGAATTTCGATTCAGCAGGGTAACAGTGCCCTGCCAGTGGTGAATGCGATCTACGATTTTGTTCCCAATGGCAGCCCGGTCACCAGTCAGCGCGAAATCACCAAAACCGCGAACTGTAACGTCTGCCATGACAAGATCACGGCGCATGGTTCGCGTTTTGAAATCAAGCTTTGTGTGACCTGTCATAACCCGGGCACCTGGAATGCGACAGGAAATACCACCGCAGATCTGCCGGTAATGATCCATAAGATTCACCGTGGAGCAGACCTGCCCAGCGTCGTTGCCGGCGGAACCTATGCAGTCGGATCACATGATTTTTCGGATGTGAAATTCCCGCAGGATATTCGTAACTGTACCAAGTGTCACGATGGTGCCGATGCCGAGACCCCACAGGGTAGTAACTGGCAGCAGCCGAATCTTGCGGCCTGTGGTTCCTGCCATGACAATATCGATTTCAGTGCCGATGGTACGGTTGTCGCGAATGGCCATCCCGGTGGCGCAGCGGTGAATAACGGTGAGTGTGTGACCTGTCATGCGACGGGTCGTATCGCGCGCAGCGTAGAAGAATCGCACACCATTCCGGGTAAGGCGGAGCGCGCTTTCTTCAAGTTTAATCTTCTGGAAATCTGCGGCGTTGCGGTAGGGTCAAACCCGACCTGTCCGCCTGCGACTAATCCTACGCTCAAGTTCTCGGTCACCGATCCTTCCGGCGCGACTACCCACCAGTATGGCAATGCCTACAATATTCGTTCGGCAACTTCTACTGATCCCGAGTATGTAGCAGGTACTGCGGCAAGCCTGAATATGCTGATCGCCTGGGATACACGTGACTATACCAATAACGAAGGTACCGGTTCACTTCCATCGCGTACCGCCTCGGTTAATCTGCGTACTTCTGCAGCCGTCACCGATAATACCGATGGAACCTTTACCCTGGATGGTGCCGCCGCTGCGCTGGTGATACCAGCCTCGGCAACCGGTAGCGGAGCGATCGCACTGGAAGGTCGTGGTGCGGCGAATGGTGCCGCAGTGAATGTAACACCTGTTTACAATGTACAGGTACCCGCCAACAGTGAAGTCGCCTACTTTGCGATTACCGATGCCAATGTGGTAGCAAGACGGCAGGTTGTGGATGCAACCACTAAATGCGATCGTTGCCACGATATTCTGAGCTTCCATGGCGGCGGTCGTAACAACAATGGTCAGCT
Organism: Gammaproteobacteria bacterium; assembly: GCA_014382695.1. Lineage (GTDB taxonomy): Bacteria > Pseudomonadota > Gammaproteobacteria > JACNJF01. The sequence goes on from JACNJF010000046.1 coordinate 5,703, forward strand.
GTGCGTGATGTGTCACAACCCGAGTGGTACCGATATTGCCAGACGTCCAAAGGCCGCCAGCGGTTTACCGGATGCTACTGCAGCAGTGGATGGCAAGGGTGAAGAGTCGATTGACTTCAAACGCCTGATCCATGGTATTCATGCAGCCGCGAAAACCAATTTCGATGGTGCTGATACTCATGGCTTCCGTAACCAGGGGCTGGTGGTGTATGGCTTCGGTAATACTGCACACGACTACAGCGATCTGCGTTTCCCGGGTGTGCTGTCCAAGTGTGAAACCTGTCATCTGCCGGATACCTATACACTGGCCGATCGTTCCGCTGCTGGTGGTGGAAACTGGGAGTTGCCCGCGTTGAACGGGATTAAAGGTAGCACTGTGAATTCGCATCCGACGGCCGCTGCCGATGGTTCGGATTTTACCGCCAAACTGGCCGATCAGGCGGAAGACTGGAAGATATCTCCAACGGCTGCAGCGTGTTCATCCTGCCATGATAGCGTGCTATCGATGGCGCATATGAAGAACAATGGTGCGATCAATAGTGGCGCAGGTTCAGAGCAGGTAGTGCAGGCCGGTAATATCGAGTCCTGTGCAGTGTGTCATGGCCCTGGAAAACTGGCTGATGTGGAACTGGTGCATGATGAGGCTTTTGCCCGTCTGCTGGGAGAGTTTATTCCCTAGAGCAAAGGTCTGCCCCGGATCACGTGGTTAAGCATGCGTGGTTCAGGGGCAGTGTTTCACTCTGGATCGACAGCGATTTTGTGGGACAGAGTCAGCCCGGCTGACCACTGTCTCATAACGCGAAAGATGCGCTTGAAATCAACCTGCTTTCAGAATTCACCAGGATAAAAACGCCATGAAAACAATCACAACACCCGGTCTATTACGTCTAATCCTGTTTCCGTTACTGGCTGGCATAATGGGGCTGAATCTGGCCCATGCTCAGCAAGTGGAGCAAGTGGACACTGAGCCGACTCTGGCTACTCTGCAAAAGTATAGTGAAAAGGGGGCAGATACCTGTCTTAAGTGTCACGATGAAGATTCCGAATTTCCGGTGTTAAATATTTTTAAAACCAAACATGCGATGGCTGCGGATACGCGTACCCCGTTTGGTGGCTTACAGTGCGAGTCCTGCCACGGTCCGGCAGTCAATAATGAATGGATGCAGGGGGATCAGCCCGAGGATGGGCATACCGTGAACAAGGTTAAGGATGGCGAACAACGGCCACCGATGCTGAATTTCGGGCTTAAATCAAAACAGCCGGTGGCTGCGCAGAACCGCATGTGCCTGGGCTGTCATCAGGGCAATACGCATATTGGCTGGCAGGGTAGTCAGCATGAAAACAGTGATATCTCCTGTGCCAGCTGCCATAAGATCCATACCCCGCATGACCCGGTGCTGGATAGAGTGAAGCAGCCTGAGGTGTGTTATCAGTGCCATCAGCAGCAACGCGCTGAATTTTATAAACCCTCGACCCATCCATTGCGCTTTGGTCAGCTGAGTTGTAGTGACTGTCACGCCAGCCATGGCAGTGCCGGTTCAACGTTATTGAACAAGCCGACACTCAATCAAACCTGTTTCAGCTGCCACGCTGAAAAGCGTGGCCCATTTCTGTGGGAACATGCACCGGCCGCGGAAGACTGTTCCCTGTGTCATACGCCACATGGCTCGATCCATCCCGCCCTGCTCAAAAAGCGCGCGCCGTTGCTGTGTCAGCAGTGCCACTCGCAGCGTGGACATCCCAGTGTTGCCCTCACCGCATCCGGCCTGACGGGATCGAATCCGTCACGTCTGCTACTACTCGGGTCCTGCACCAATTGTCATAGTCAGGTTCATGGTTCTAACCATCCTTCCGGCGTGAAGATGATGCGCTAGACAGCCGCTGAACAGGGGATAACAAAAATGAAAAAGACAACATACCGTTTAAATTCCGCGCTCGGCAGGATTGTATTGATACTGACTCTACCGCTGTGTTCGCTCAGTGCGGCAGACATTCCTGAAGATGTGGACACCTCACGCTGGAACTGTAAAAACTGCGAGTTTGAAGAAGGCCTGAGTGGCAGCTTCAGTCTGGGACTTGGAACGGTTTCGGATGAAAGCTTCAAATTCGGTGAGTATAACGCGCTGTATCAGGATGGTGCCTTCCCGATCGCGGACGCAGAGCTGCGTTATCGTGGCGAGGAGGCGGATTACCTGAACCTGAAGCTGCAGGATCTAGCGCTAGATTCTCGTGTACTGGAGATCGATGGCGGGCAGCAGGGCAACTACCGGCTGATGCTGAACTATCAGCAACTCTCGCATGCAATCTCGAATTCGGCTCAGACACCTTATCGGGGTAGTGGTAGTGATACGCTGGTGTTGCCCGCTGGCTGGGTCGATGCAGGGGCAACCAGCGGGATGACGCAGCTGGATGCCAGTTTAAGAGACCTTGAGCTCAAAACACAGCGTAACCGGCTCGAGTTCGGAGCGGCCTATATCCCGCATAGTGAATGGGAAACCGCGCTCAAGGTACGCCAGGAAATTCGCGAAGGCAGCAAACGCAGCACTGGTAGTTTCTTTTTCAACAGTGCGCAACTGATCGAACCGGTGGATTACGTCACCAACGAACTGGATGTTTCGGCCACCTATACCACGCGTGAGTGGCAGTCCAGAGTGGCTTATTACGCCTCGGTTTTCACCAACCATAATGAATCACTAAGCTGGGATAATGCGTATAACCCGTTGACCGCCGGAGCGGATGAAGGACAGCTGGCACTGCCGCCGGATAATCAGTTTCATCAACTACAGTTTTCGACCGGTTATCAGATGAGCCGGGCAACTCGCTTCAATGCTGAGCTTGCGGTCGGGCGCATGGAGCAGGATGAAGACCTGCTGGCGGCTTCGCTTAATCCCAATCGGGTGGTGCTGTTGCCCAGAACCTCGGCCAATGCGCAGGTCGATACCACAACACTGAATCTGCAAATGAATAGCCGTATCAGTGAACAACTGAATGTTAAGGCCGCTTATCGTTACAACGATCATGACAACCAGACTCCGAGCGAGTTGTTCGACTGGATTACGACCGATACCTTCAGCGCGGTGGCGAGGACGAATCTGCCCTACAGTTTTACCGATAATGAGCTCGATTTATCGGCCGATTACCGTTTCAGCCAGCGTACAAAACTGAGCGCAGGCTATCAGCACAAGATAAAGCAGCGAACTAATCAGGAGGTCGATGAAACCAGTGAAGATAGTTTGTGGGGCAAGTTGAGCTACCGCAGTGATAACGACATCGACTGGTTAATCAAAGCCGAGCATGCGCAGCGCGATGCCTCCGGTTATAACCTGGTCGCGCAAACAGATCCGTCGCAAAGCCTGTTGATGCGTAAATACAACCTGGCCGATCGGGTGCGGGAAGCGGGCAGCATCAGCGCCAGCTTCAATCCGAATGAAAGCAGTACGCTCAGCCTGAGCGTTGATCTGGCGCAGGATGACTATTCCGATTCTCTGGTCGGGCTGACCGAAAGCAATGAAATCCATTATAACCTGGATAGCTCATTCATCCTTTCCGAGTCAACCAGTTTGCATGATTTTGCCGGCAGAGAAGTGATTAAATCCCACCAGGCTGGTAGCCAGACCTTTAGCGTTGCCGACTGGTTTGCGCTCAACCGGGATACCACCGATAGTTTTGGCGTCGGATTGAAGCATCTGCTGATGGAAAATAAGCTGGAACTGGGCGCCGATCTGGTGCTGATGCATGCGCGGGGTGAAATTCGTATCGAAAATACGGCTAACTTTCCCGATCTGGAGACCAATCTGGAAACCCTTAAGTTTTATGCCAGTTATCAGCTCAGGGAAAACATGACGGTAAACGCGGCCTACTGGTACGAGCGTTACGATGCAAAAGACTGGGCGCTGGATAACATCGATGTGGATACGCTGTCGAGTGTCATCGGATTTGGCGAAACCGTGCCCGATTATAGCGTGCAGGCGCTGATGGTTTCACTGCGCTATAAATTTTAGCCAGCGACTGAAACGGGTTAGGCGAGGAACACAGCGGGCAGTTTAAACATTTTCACCGCTCCCTATGCGTTGCTATACTGCCGCTCTATCCAGCGTACACACGAGCAATAGCATGAAGGTTAAAATACTGATCACCGGTGGCACCATCGATAAATCCTATAACATGCACAACGGTGAGCTACATTTTGTCGATTCGCATATCCCGTCGATGCTGGTGGAGGGGCGCTGTAAGGTAGAGCTGGAAATCGATAAGCTGATGCTGAAAGACAGTCTGGAGATGACCGATAGCGATCGTCTACAGATTGTGTCCAGCTGTCAGCAGGCGCAACACTCCAGAATCATCATCACCCATGGTACCGATACCATGGTACAGACGGCACAATTGCTGAAGCAGCAAATCAGGGATAAAACTATCGTATTAACCGGTGCGATGATCCCCTATGTATTCGACAAATCTGACAGTCTGTTCAATCTGGGCAGTGCCTTTACGGCGGTTCAGTGCCTGCCAGCGGGGGTGTATATCGCGATGAACGGGCGGGTTTTTAATGCAGATAATGTGGTTAAAAACCGTGAACAGGGGTGTTTTGAAACATTGCTGTAGC
>JACNJF010000095.1 GCA_014382695.1 Gammaproteobacteria bacterium
CTAATTACTGGTTAGTGCTTAAGATGAGTATTTAAGGCTGTAAAAATATAATTATTTTTTTACTGCCCTTCTGCCAATTTCCGCTGAAGTTCAGCTTTTCAATAAATAAATTTTAAAGGATTCATTAAGGATGAAAAAAATTATAATTTTTGTGTGGAGCGTTGTGTTTGTTACTAGTACTACACAAGTTCTAGGAAGTGATGAGGATTGGTATAGTTATTGGAGTGTTGGTATTTCAGATAATACGTACCCATCAGGGTTACAAAGCACATTTGACCTGGCTGAAGAGATTGGGTTTGACCGGATAGAACTTTCAATAGATGCATTTGGATTTTATTGGCCTATAGGTAAAGATGAAACAATCAATGGGTTTGTAGTGAGTGGCACTAATGACACTATTTCATTCAATGGCTCTGAGTTCTCGCTCAAAACATATTTATATTCTTACAGTGTGATGCATTATTTTGGCCAGGAACCAGGCGATGGATTTTATTTAAGAGGAGATGTTGGTTTCACAAGGGGCGTTGCAACAACTGTTACCTCAAGTGGTACTTCTTCAAGCACAAGTGACTGGGGTAATGGTTTCCTGCTTGGAGTAGGATATGGAATTCCTGTGTCTTCAGGCAGCAGGGTGATTTTGGGCTTTAGCTATACCAGTAAGACAATAGAGGATGAAAAATATACTGCCACAATGTTTTCTATTGGAGGGTTATGGTGAACATGATATTGCGTAAGAATATTTTTTAATGCCTGTTGAGACTGTAAATTATATGGAAATTAAATCCAGACCAGGATCAATTTTCAATTCAACCATCTAACGACACACCACTGCAATACCCCCTGTAACTTCACTGCTTTGCCATTGGCTAATTTGTTACAATGGCTCTGCCTGAACTTAAACATGCGCCAGATTTACGATCTGGAACCGCTGAACAATGAAACCAGAGTTAATTATGTCTACTCAATACGTCACCTGTGCGTTGTATAAATTTGTCACCCTGCCTGATTTTGCGGCTCTGCGCGCCCCGCTGTTAAAAACCATGACCGATAACCATGTGTTTGGCACGCTGTTACTGGCCGCCGAGGGTATTAATGGCACCGTATCTGGCAGTAGACAAAATATCGATGCGCTGCTGAACTGGATCGCTCAGCAGCCGGGGCTGGATAATATTGACTGCAAAGAGTCCTTCGATGATCAAATTCCGTTTTACCGTAGCAAGGTCAAGCTGAAAAAAGAAATCGTCACCATGGGGGTCGAGGGCATAGACCCGAAACAGGTGGTAGGCACCTATGTAAAACCACAAGACTGGAATGCGTTAATCGCTGATCCGGATGTGGTGCTGGTGGATACCCGCAATGACTATGAAGTGGCGATTGGGTCGTTTAAGAATGCGATCGATCCCGGTACAAAAAGCTTTCGTGAATTTCCGGCCTGGGCAAAACAAAATCTGGATAGCAGCAAGCATAAGAAAATAGCGATGTTTTGCACCGGCGGTATCCGCTGTGAAAAATCCACCGCCTACCTGAAACAACAGGGTTTTGATGAAGTCTATCACCTGGACGGCGGCATTTTAAAGTACCTCGAAGACGTCCCCAAACAACAGACCCTGTGGCAGGGTGAATGTTTTGTGTTTGATAATCGTGTTGCTGTCGACCACGATTTAAAAAGAGGCTCCTATGATCAGTGCCATGCCTGCCGCATGCCCATTACCACGCAGGAAAAAACCCTGGAAAGCTATGTCGAAGGTGTTTCCTGTGATCATTGTATTGGCAGCGTCGATGAACAGCACAAGCTGCGTTTTGCCCAGCGCCAGAAACAGGTAGAGCTCGCCAGAGCGCGGGGTGAACAGCATATAGGTCATAGTGCTCAGCAAGCTGGTGAGCGCCGTAGAACCGCCAAAAAGCAGAAAAAAATAAACCCGCCAAACCGTCAAAAATCATCGCGTTAAACGTGCTGCGCCCGGGTGTACTCACCACCACCAGCTAGAAATGATAGCGAAAAGCTCAGAGTTAATCAGAGCTGCCAACGATTAAATCTGGATCAATCTATTCTGCAAATCCACACTGCGGCCATTCAGTTTAAACACTCAAACTCTACGCTATACCTGCAGCCGATGATGAAGCATTCAGTCTATCGACACTGTTTGCAGTGCACGTTGAGGCATGATGACAACAGCCATATCTGTAAATACGTTCAAGCTCCAGCTTCAACTCCAGGATGCATTAAATATTACTCATTTCGGTGAGTGCAATAATCTGTCCAACACAGTCTTCGATTGACTGGTCATTGTTGATCAGCACACAGTGTTTAGGCCGTAACGATTCCAGCTGCCGGTTACGCAAGATTCGTTGCTCAATCTGCTCAGCAGTTTCCCGCCCTCTGCTGATTAAACGTTGGCGCAAGATCTGTTCAGAAACGCTGATCCATATCGGTACCAGAGCAGGTAGTATTTCTCGTGCAACAGGAAAATACTCACGCGAGCCATTGATAATCACATTGTGTCCAGACTTGACCCATTTTTTTACTTCTCGGCCTATCGCATATTGATAGCCATGCGATTCCCAGTTGAACAGAAACAGACCTGCTTCCAGTCGTCGGTTAAAATCAAACGGGCATAGCTCGACATGGTTTTCATCACCCTCACGCGGATCACGGGTGATATAACGATGGGCAACCAGTGGCTGCGTTTCGGCGTATTGATTTTTTTTCAGCTCGCGTAGCAGTGTATCTTTGCCAGCACCTGATGGCCCCACCAGGAAGTACAGTCTTGCAATTGTTGACATAAATTTACCCTGGCCCGAATGCCATTTATTTAAGAAAGCCCTGAATAATTCATCCGTGAATTCTCTGAGCACGGAATTCGAAAATGTGATTTTCGAGTCCCTCACAAAATCAATGATTTGCAGTCATCAATTTTGGCGGTACATCCTTTTGCCACAGGAACCTCTGAATTGATCAGAGGTTCCTTAAGTTGAAAGCTATTGTCATCCCTGCGAATGCCCGGATCAAGAGTTCCCAGTTGTGCTAGTTTCTCTGGATTCTGACCTCGGCTCTGGCTTCCTGCTTCGCTCTACCTACTGAATCCCTTCAGTCATGCGTTGGAAAGACGAGTAAACGCCATATTGAGCTTAACTAAGTGCATTTCGCACCCTGACCCCGTTGTACCAGACCTGCCGAATGACAGGCAGCTTGTGATACAAAGTAGTAACCCTTAATAATAGGACGGCTATAGTATTGATCAAAATATCGAATCAAGCTAGACCTCCACAAGCGCAATATTCTGTTTTTGTCGCGATTGTGCGAACGCCAGCTGCTCTTCATCCTCGACTTCCTCTGCATAAAATTTACTGCCATACAGTTGAATTAGAATATCATCGCTTAACTGTTTTACCGGGCCGTCGTAAACAACTCTTCCGTTCACCAGCGCAATCGCGCGCTTACAGTATTTACGTGCGTAATCAAGTTGATTCAGTGACACGATGACGGTTTTTCCATCCTGTTTACGCAGGCGTCTTAGATTACGCATTACCGTTTTGGCTGACTTTTTATCGAGAGCCGTAATCGGCTCATCGGCCAGTACAATATTGGCCTGTTGCATCAGGGTTCGAGCGATAGCCATGCGTTGCCGCTGTTCACCAGACAGGGCAGAAGCTCGTAGTCGGGCCAGCTGTTTCAGCCCAACCTGGTCGAGAGCACTTAACGCACGATTTTTTTCTTCCCGGCGATACAACCCCAGCGTTATTCGCCAGCGCGGGACACAGCCGAGTAATATATTCTGCATCAGCGTCATGCGCCTGATCAGATTAAACTGCTGAAAAATAACCCCCACACCGCTGCGGATCTGTGGTGACGAACGGCTACTAAATCGCCCTTTCTGCTGAATAGATTGTCCGTTTAGCATGATACCTGCTGCCGAGTCTTTATCGGGCTCTTCGAGTCCGGCGATCAGGCGTAACAGGGTTGACTTGCCCGATCCAGTGGGGCCGATCAGGGCAACCATTTCGCCTGCGGAGATATTGATCGTGACGGCATCCAGCGCCCTGGTTCGTCTGAATGTTTTTGAAATCGATCGGATGCTGACGGCATAAGTCATGGCGTTCTCATAAAAGTAGAGTTAGAACGCAGTGTAATCGTCGAATATTACAGCATGATGATGATTGTATTAAATTCGACTTATCAGGCAGGTTATCCTCTGCTAAAAGCACACCTCAGCGACGCGAAACCGGCTAAACGTGCTCTGGCACTGTTCAACGTAACCGGGTGACAGGATTACTCAATAATGGAGTATCAGGTCTTTTTGGAAACGTGTTGAACAGCTGCCCTTGTTTGGAGATAGCCCTGAATTAAAGTCTCTTACCGTTCAATCTACCAAGAACGCGATCAATCGCAGCGATGAGCTTTACCTTATCGTGGCGTAACGGTGCGTTCTGGTCGGCTACATCGGTCACCAGGGTCGTGATCCAGTCACAATCAGGGCGACCGCGGGAGCGCGGCCAGATGATCGCATCAATGATATTTTTACCGAGTATTTGCTCCATCCAGCGACATTGTTGCGCGAGCGTCAGCGCGCCGATGGCATCGTCAATGGGGAGCATATTGGCGATGTAGATGACTGGCGCATTGCTGCTGACAATCGCTTCAAATAATTTGGTGACCAGTAAATTCGGCATCAGGCTGGTGACCAGGCTGCCGGCAGACAGGATGATCAGATCGGCCTGCTGGATCGCTGACACCGCTTCCGGAGTCGCAACCGGGTCAGGGTCCAGCCAGATTTTGTCGGGTAATGACTTGAGCTCTTCTACGGCCAGTTCACCAAACTGGGTCACCTCTTCCGCATCGTGGGCAGCAAGATGAACCGGTTGTTCGGACATCGGTATCAGCTGGGTGTTTATTTTGAGGATCTCTCGGGCATGGGTAATGGCGTCTAACGGCCTGCCGCTCAATTGATTCAACGCATAGAGCATCAGATTCCCCAGATTCTGATTCTCCAGCGCCTTAAATTCTGCAAAACGGTACTGGAACAGGGCTCCCTGGATGCAATCTTTGCCCGACATCTGGTTCAGGCAATTTCTGATATCACCCCAGGCGATCGAATTGGTTTGCTCTCGAATCCAGCCTGTCGAGCCACCGGTATCTGTGGTCGCTACAATACCCGTGGTGTTAACCTTAATCGCTGCCAGAGATGAGAGCAGCCGGCCTAACCCGGTTCCACCGCCGATGGCACAGATATTTTTATATTTTACCAGGTTGTTATAGTTCGAATTCATGTCTCAATACTAAGCGTTAGTGCAGTGAATAGAAATCATCATTGCTTCAGGTTGAAGGTGGCATGATAATGAATTCGGGGCTATTTTTTAAATAAGATCTTGAATTAATACGCATATTCATAAGGTATTTTTAGCTGGCCACCATCACGGACAAAAATAACGGACGCTGGGCCTGCCCCGATCTACAACCGGTTTGCGAGTGAGTGAGCGGTAATGGGCAGAACCGGGTAGCGTAGCAGTTGGAATTTGCGAAGAAGAGAACTTAAACGATGAGCCTCATACTCGACCGGCCTAAAGACAGTTACATCCCTAACGCCGCTGAAATATTCAGAGGCGTTAGGGTAATCGTTAACTCAAAGCCTTCACCAGCTCATCCATATTGGTTTTGGCATCGCCAAACAACATGCGCGTATTCTCCTTGTAGAACAGTGGATTATCGACCCCGGCATAACCGGTGGCCATACTGCGCTTAAGCACCACGGTCATCTTGCTTTTCCACACTTCGAGTACCGGCATGCCGGAGATCGGGCTACCGGGATCGTCCAGTGCGGCCGGATTGACCGTGTCATTGGCACCGATTACGAGGGTCACGTCGACGTTCGGAAAGTCATCGTTCACCTCGTCCATTTCAAACACCACATCGTAGGGCACCTTGGCTTCCGCGAGCAATACATTCATATGCCCCGGCATCCGTCCGGCCACCGGATGGATACCAAAGATAACGTTGACCCCTTTCCCCATCAGGATACGCGAGACATCGGAGACTGCGCGCTGGGCCTGAGCCATCGCCATGCCATAACCGGGTACGATCATGACTTTTTTGGCGCTGGATAGAAACATCGCGACCTCTTCGACCGAGGTGGCAACAGATTCACCAACAATCGCGGATGAGCTGCTCGATGCCTTTTTGCTGGTGCCAAAACCACCGGAGATGACGCTGAAGAAGTTGCGGTTCATTGCACGGCACATGATGTAACTCAGGATCGCGCCACTACTGCCGACCAGTGCCCCGGTCACGATCAGAAGATCATTCGCCAGCATGAATCCGGTCGCCGCTGCGGCCCAGCCGGAGTAGCTGTTGAGCATTGAAATCACCACCGGCATGTCGGCCCCGCCGATCGCAATCACCATATGCACACCGAAGATCAGCGCAATGATGGTCATGATGATTAACGGCGTATAGGCGTCGCTCAGGGTTGGCGCATTGATGAAGATCACTGCATAGATGATCACGATGATCAGCATGATCAGGTTGATCAGATGACGCGCCGGCAGCAGCACCGGACGACTGGTGATCATCGCGCTCAGTTTGCCGAACGCAATCACCGAACCGGAGAAAGTCATCGCACCGATATAGATGCCGAGATAAACCTCGATGTCATGGATAGTTTTTTCAGCACCGCTGAAATGCAGCTCCGGATCGAGATAGGTAGCATAGCCGACGCTGACCGCAGCCAGACCGACCAGGCTGTGCAGCAATGCCACCAGCTGCGGCATCTGCGTCATCCTGACCCGACGCGCAAGCACTATGCCGAGTACCGAACCGGCCGCCATACAGACCAGGATCACCCAGTAACTGGTGACGGCATCACTGAATACGGTGGCGATAATCGCCAGCCCCATACCCAGCATGCCGTAAAGATTGCCGCGCCGTGCATTTTCATTACTGCTTAAGCCGCTTAACGCGAGGATAAACAGAATCGCAGCGCCCAGATAGATCGCATTTACCAAACCTGCTGACATCGTTATTCTCCAAACATTTTTAACATGCGCTGGGTCACTGCAAACCCGCCAACGATGTTAATGGTAGCGATTAAAATGGCGACGGCCGACAGCAGCGTGATCAGTATACTCTGCGAAGACACCTGCATCAGTGCGCCGATAATAATGATACTGCTGATCGCATTGGTTACACTCATGAGTGGCGTATGCAAAGACGGTGTAACATTCCAGATCACCATGTAACCAATAAAACAGGACAGCACGAAAACCGTAAAATGGCCCATAAACGATGCTGGAGCGACTGCCCCCATACTGAATAACAGCACCCCGGCGAGCGCAATCGGCATCAGGCTGGTGAGCGCTTTTCTGAGCACCGAAGGCTCTTCATCGGCATTCACTTCAACATTCGCTTCGGGCACCGACTGTTCGCTGTAGCCCGGCTGACGGGCGACTTCTATCACCGGTGGTGGCCAGGTGATTTCACCTTCCTTGACCACGGTAGCCCCGCGAATCACATCATCTTCCATATCCAGCTGTAGTGGCGCCTGTGCATCCTGCACCAGTTCATCCAGCATGTTGAGTAGATTAGAAGAGTAAAGTTGACTGGCCTGTGCCGGTAGACGACTCGGCATGTCGGTATAGCCAACGATCTTGACCCCATATTTTTCGGTCACCCGATGCGGTTCGGTGAGTTCACAGTTACCGCCCTGCTCTGCCGCCAGATCGATGATCACACTGCCGTGTTTCATCGATTTAACCATCGCTTCGGTAATCAGCTTGGGCGCAGGCTTGCCCGGTATCAGCGCGGTAGTGATAATGATATCGACGTCCTTTGCCTGCTCAGCAAACAGCGCCATTTCAGCATCGATAAAGGCCTGGCTCATCTGCTTCGCATAGCCACCGGCACCGCTGCCATCTTCTTCGAAATCGAGTTCCAGAAACTCGGCATCCATACTCTGGATCTGCTCCTTAACTTCGGGTCTGGTATCGAACGCACGCACGATCGCACCCAGCGACTTCGCGGTTCCGATCGCGGCCAGTCCGGCCACACCGGCACCGATGACCATCACCTTGGCGGGTGGTACTTTACCGGCGGCGGTAATCTGCCCGGCGAAGAAACGACCAAACTGATTGGAGGCTTCCACCACCGCTCGATAACCGGCGATATTCGCCATCGAGCTAAGCGCATCCAGTTTCTGCGCACGAGAGATACGCGGAATCGAATCCACCGACAGCGCATTGATACCTTTTTCCGCCAATGCCTGCAGCATGGCCGCATTTTGCGCCGGCCACAGGAAACAGATCAGCAACGCACCGCGCGGAATCAGATCCAGTTCATGCACACCGGTTTCGCTGTTGGTTTGTGGAGCACGCACCTTCAGAATGATATCCGCCTGCGCATACAGTTCTTTGCAATCGGTAATGACTTCAGCACCGGCTTCACGGTAAGCGTCATCCGCATAACTGGCGGCCAGCCCGGCATTCGATTCGACCAGCACACGAAAGCCTTTCTGCACCAGTTTTTCGGTGATATCGGGGGTGGTCGCGACACGCTTCTCTCCCGACTGAATTTCTTTAGGAACTACTATTCTCATTTCTTACTCCTGTGTTCGTTAGCGACACAAGTCATTGGCTTTGGCTGATAGCGGGTAAGCTTCTGCCAAACCCGATTCCCAGTTATTTAGAATCACGGTATTCAGGAAAAACAACAACTTATCATAAACGAGCCTCGATTGAGTTTATCCCTGTAAAACATCGGACAAAGTGCTGTCAACCCGATTGAATCAGGTATATTAATGTTCCCTTATAAAGATATCCAGACGTAAAGCAGTAAAAAGCGGCGCATCGCCCGATTACACCCGTGTTTTTATCCGGATAGTGACAATTCAGGTTTTATAATCCTGCTGGCTTGTCTGAGCGCCTGAAAACTGCGAGGATGCCTTTTCCAATTCCAGCCCGGATTTCTTCGTCAGCTCGTGACCATTCCCAACTCTACAATTGATCCGCACAGAATAAGCTGGAAACGCATCTATGCCCTCGCCAGACAGCATAAAGACACCCTGATTCAGGCCCATATCATCGCTATTTTTGCGGCCGCTATTCTGGTGCCGGTGCCGATGCTGATGCCGTTGCTGGTGGATGAAGTGCTGCTCAAGCAGCCCGGCTTTCTGGTGACGCAGATTGACAGCCTGTTCCCCGTCGGCTGGCATGGCCCGGTACTTTACATTCTCAGCATCATGGCGCTGACCCTGCTGTTGCGTTTTAGCGGGACCCTGCTGTCGGTCTGGCAAACCCGTGAATTCACCCTGATCGGCAAGGACATCACATTCCGCCTGCGCGCCGATTTACTGCAACGCCTGCAGACCATCTCGATGGCCGAGTACGAAACCCTCGGCAGCGGTGCCGTCGCTTCGCATCTGGTGACCGATATCGACACTATCGATTCGTTTATCGGCAATGCACTGAGCAAGTTCGTGGTGGCAGTGCTAATCATCATCGGGGTGGCGATCACCCTGCTGTGGATACACTGGCAACTGGCGCTGTTTATCCTGATCATGAATCCGATCGTGATTTACTTTACCACCGTACTCGGCAAAAAAGTAAAGCATCTGAAAAAACAGGAAAACTCGGCGGTCGAACTGTTTCAGCAATCGCTCACCGAAACGCTGGATGCGATTCAGCAGATCCGCGCCAGCAACCGCGAACGCCATTACCTGCTACGGGTAATCGATCGCGCACGCGGCGTGCAACAGAGTTCGGCCAGCTTCAGCTGGAAAAGTGATGCGGCCAACCGCCTGTCGTTCTTTATCTTTCTGATGGGCTTCGAAGTGTTCCGTGCGGTGAGTATGCTGATGGTGGTTTTTTCCAGCCTCAGTATCGGCCAGATGTTTGCGGTGTATGCCTATCTCTGGTTCATGATGACGCCGGTGCAGGAAATCCTGTCGATTCAATACAGTTATTTTTCCGCCAATGCGGCTCTGCAGCGCCTTAACCGCCTGCTCGGTTTACAGCAGGAACCTTTATACCCGGCCAACATCAACCCCTTCTCACAACAGACGACCGCCTCACTGCGCATTGCCGATATCCATTTTTCCTATACCCAGGGTGAAGCGGTACTCGATGGCGTTTCACTAACCATTCAGGCTGGCGAGAAAATTGCGCTGGTGGGTGCCAGTGGTGGTGGCAAATCGACCCTGATTCAGGTCATCCTCGGACTCTACCCGGCCGCGCAGGGACAGATCTACTTTAACGAGGTGCCGATAACCCAGATCGGGCTGGCCACCGTACGCGAAAACATTGCCACCGTGCTGCAGCAACCGGCGTTGTTTAATGACAGCATCCGTAATAATCTGACCATGGGTCGCCAGATCGATGATCAACAGCTTTGGCAGGCTCTCGAAATAGCCCAGCTTAAGCAGACCATTCAGGATCAACCGGCCACTCTGGATACCATCGTCGGGCGCAACGGCATTCGCCTGTCCGGCGGGCAACGCCAGCGTCTGGCGATTGCGCGCATGATACTGACGAATCCTAAAATCGTTATCCTGGATGAAGCAACCTCGGCACTGGATACCGCCACCGAAGAAAAACTGCATCAGGCGCTGGGGCGCTTTCTGCAGGGTCGTACCACACTGATCATTGCGCATCGTCTGAGTGCGATCAAACAGGCCGATCGTGCGTATGTCTTCGACGGCGGAAAGATTATCGATCAGGGGCAGCATGGTGAACTACTGCAGCGTGATGGTCTGTACCAGCAGCTATATGGTGAACGCCAGCAATAACTTGAATGTCGGAGGGGGTATTGTATAGTCATACTATACCCCTGCCATGAGTAGATGTGTTTGTGCGGTTTACGCCTTCTTATTTTGTTTGTTTATTGAGCCTGTTATTGCTAGCCGTGCTGACACCGGCAGTAGCGCAGACCACCCGGCCTGCTCTCGAAAAAATTAATCTCAGGCTGGTCTGGAAGCATCAGTTTCAGTTTGCAGGCTATTACATGGCCAAAGAAAAAGGCTTTTATGCGCAGAGAAATCTGGATGTAACCATTGCCGAGTTGAATCCTGTCAATAATAACCTGCAGGCGGTACTCAGTGGTCGCGCCGATTTTGCGGTGGGACGCTCATCACTACTCATCGATAAAATTAAAGGTCACGATATCGTGGCACTGTTTGCCGCCTTTCAACATTCCCCGTTCATGCTGTTGACGAAAGCCTTTACCGGCATCCAACAGCCCGCCGATCTGGCCGGAAAACGCATCATGATCGAAGCAGAGACTGAAAACATGGGCGAGCTGGTCTCGATGCTGGTCAAGGCCGGTCTCAACAAGGATGACTATCTGCGACAGAACCACAGCTACAACATCGATGACCTGATCAACGACCACACGGATGCGATGGCATCGTATGTTTCGAACGAACCCTATAAACTGATTCAGCAGGGTATCGCCTATAATATTCTGCACCCGGCGGATTACGGCTTTGAGATGTACTCCGACATTCTGTATACCAGTGGCAAGCTGCTGCGTGAAAACCCGCACCAGGTCGAACGCTTTTATCAGGCCAGCATCGAAGGCTGGCAATATGCCTTTACCAATATTGCGGAAACCGTAGCGGTCATCCATCGCAAATACAATTCACAGAATCGCAGTCGTGAAGCCTTGCTGTTTGAAGCGCAGGAACTAAAGCGACTGGCGTTTGACGAAAACAAAATCTTTGGCCGCCTGCTTCCCCATCGGTTTCGTGAAATGGCCCAGGTCTACCTGCTCACCGGCGCGATCGATCAGGTGCCGGGGCTGGAGGACTTTGTGTATCGACCACCGATGGACAGCCTCCAGCTGACCTTTGAAGAGCTCGCTTATATCAAAAACAAGAAATCAGTCAGGCTCTGTGTACAGCAGAACTGGCCGCCCTATGAACAGATTGTGGAACAGAAATACCAGGGCCTTGTGTCCGACTTTATTCACCTGATCCGGGATAAAAGCGGTCTATCGATCAAGACCGTCCAGACCGAGTCCAGCCAGCAGGCAATAACCCTGACCCGCCAGGGACTGTGCGATCTGACTAGCGTTGCCTCTCGACCGCAATCGGGAGATGCATTGAGCGCCTCGTACCCCTATCTTAATATCCCGCTGACCCAGGTCAGTAGAGACGCCATCGAGCCATCGAAAATACTCAGTGGCCGCATCGGACTGTCGACCGAGGCGCCCTACTACGAAGACGTATTGCACGATTATCCGCAGATTCAGGTCATCGATGTCGGCTCGGTTCTGAATGGTCTGAAGATGTTGCAGCAGGGTCGTCTGGATAGCCTGATCGCGTCACTGGCTCATATCCGTTATCTGATGTCGCGACATGACATCAATAATCTGCTGATTAACGAACAGGCACATATCAACTGGAATCCCGGCTTCCTCATCAACGCCCAACAGCCGTTGCTGGGCAGCATCCTGAATAAGAGTATCGAGTTGATCAGCAAACAGGATCATGATCGAATCATGAGTCGCTGGGTAGTCCCGCTGCCTGGAGGCAGCATCAGCGTAACCACCTTCTGGGTACTGATGGCCAGCGCGTTCATCATCGTACTATTCGTAATGTATCGACACTTTAAAGCCCTGATACGCAGCCGCATCCTGCAGGAACTGGCAGACACCGATCAACTCACCGGAATTGCAAACCGGCGAAAGACCCTCAACGCCATCGAAAATTTCTGTCAGATGGCGAATCGCTATGGGTATAACTTTTCACTGATTTTTTTCGATATCGATGACTTCAAGGAGATTAACGATGAATACGGTCATGCCGTCGGGGACAGAGTACTGTGCCAGCTGTCTGAGCTGGTCAACAGGCAGACCCGCAAGACCGATACCTTCGGGCGTTGGGGAGGGGAAGAGTTTATCCTCGCCTGTCCGCATGCCGATCTTGCTGAAACAGAACAAAAGGCCCGCTTGATCCAGAAAAAGCTGAGCACGTTTAACTTTAAATTAGCTCGGCCAGTGAGTTGCAGCTTTGGCATCACCGAATATCTTAAACATGAGTCTGTGGATGATTTTATCCGGCGTGCCGATCGCGCAATGTATCAGGCCAAGCAGTCCGGCAAGGACTGTATCCACAGCATTGAAAAGGAGTAAACGCGAATGATCAGTTGCGCGCTGCATGACTATATTGAGATTGCCTGTCTGTATCACTACCGCATCAAACTACAGCTCCGCACCGGGCAGAGCGTAGATGCAAAAGCCATCAGTACCGAAACCAGTGCCGATAAAAAAGAGTATCTGCTCGTCGACAGTGGCAGCCAACGCCAGCGCATCGAGCTAAGCCTGATTCAATCGATGCAGGCACTCAGCGCGAACCCGCACTTTGATATTATCCATTTTTAAGCAGCTGCTGAATCACGTCCAGGGCCTGTTCCAGCTGCGCACGCGGGGTATAAAAATGGGGCGACAGGCGCACACCACCGCCGCGTGGAGCGCATAAAATATTTTCTGCCAAAAGGCGCTGGTAGAGTTTTTCCGCTGCCAGCTTTTCACTGTTAAAGGTGACAATGCCAGACAGCCTGCTCGCACTGGCATCACTGATTATCTGAACCCCATCGATAGCCGATAAACCCTGCAGCAGAAAACGGCTGTTATCGAGAACCTGACGCTCAATGTCATCCAGACCGGTCGTCAGCAACAGTTCCAGACTCGCCTGCATGGCATGAATACCGAGCATATTCGGGCTGCCACACTCAAACCGCCGCGCACTCGCTGCCAGCTCAAAATGCTGTGCCGAATAATCGGACAGGGGCTGCGTCATATGCCAGCCATACTGCAACACCTGCAACCGATCCATCACTGCAGCGCGTACATAAAACAGCCCCAGACCCTCGCCAGAGAGCATCCATTTATGCCCATCCGCAATCACGAAATCAGCGCCAATGCTCTGTACATCAAACTGTAGTGCTCCCAGCTGCTGGATCGCATCCACACAAAACAGGATATTCTGTTCACGACAAAACCGACCTATTTTATGCAGATCCATCCTCAAGCCATTGTGAAACTGCACCGCACTGATCGAGATCAGCCGGGTATTCGCATCGCATAAGGCCATCAGTGACTGCTCGGGGTCGGTACTGCTGTCCAGATCCAGTTTACGGAACTCAACCCCCTGACTGGCGAGTGACTCCCACACAAAGCGATTGGATGGAAATTCCTGCTCTATCCCGACCACGTTATCGCCCGGCTGCCAGGGCAGACCATAGGCCACCAGCGACAGGCCTTCGGAAGTATTTTTAACCAGCGCGATTTCATCCACCGAAGCGGCATTAATCAGTTCCGCCAATTGCTGACGTAGCTGCTTCTCCAGCGCCAGCCAGCGCGCATAATGGAGCGAGCCGAACTGTACATTTTCCTGCGCGAACGCGCTCACTCTATCGGCGGTCAGCTGGGGCCAGGGGCCAACGGCCGCATGGTTAAGGTGAATAAGATTGCGGCACACCGGAAATTGATTCGACATAAGATAAACCATTATTGAGACATCGCCATTATTACAGAATATTTACTATACTAGGCGGCATACCTATAAAAAATAAATAAGGGAAGCTCTCATCATGCGTGACTTTAATCCAGGATTCAGATCAGGCTATTTTATTTTTCTTATCAGCCTGTTGTTCAATAACATGGCAAACGCGCAGCCGCTGAATGTGAATACCGGCTTTACCTCACCCGTGTCCGATCTGTTAGAGCAGATTATGCTGCTTACCTTCCGTCAGGCCGGACTCGAGATCAACTTCACTCCGCATCCGGCAGAACGCTCGATTGCACTGGTAGCACTCGGCATCGACGATGCTGAATGCTGTCGTATTCCCACAGCGATCCAGAAAGACTATCCGGATCTTATCCAGGTTCCCGAGGTTATCTATCTCGCCAAATTCAGTGCCTTCGCCAAAAAGCCGGTGCCTCGTATCAACAGTTTTGAAGACCTGAAGCCCTATACGGTTGCCAGTGTGGCCGGCTGGAAGATTCTGGTTAATAACATCAGCCGGGTTGAACCTTCGGTTTTCCATATCCTCGATGATTCCGAAAGCATGTTTAAAGTCCTGCAGCTGGAGCGCATCGATATCGCCACCCTGGACTACCTTGGCGGGCTGGAAGTGATCTCCAGACTGGGTCTGCACGATATAGCACCGATCCAGCCGCCTTTAGCAACCGCCGCTTTATATCTGTATCTCAATAAACATCAGGCAAAACTGCTGCCGGTATTAACATCAGCCATTCGCGAATTAAAAAAACAGGGTAAGATCGACCAAATCATCTCAAAATTTGAATCGCCTGAGTAACTCTGAGCCATCTATGAATAAGCCAGATGTCGTATCATTCCGCAGAAACAAGGTCGCCAGAAGGCTGGTCACCTATATCGTCATCTTCAGCTCCATCGTCACCCTGATGTTAACGGCGGCTCAACTGTATCGCGAATACAAATACGATCTTTCCCTGATCGAAGCACGCTTCAATGAAATAGCCGCCACTCATAAAGAGTCGATGGAGAAAAATCTGTGGCTGCTTAACACCGAGTCGATGAGGCTGTTACTGGAGGGTATCCTGCGCCAGCAGAATATTGCTTATCTGGAGATCGTCGATAATGCAGGCAAAAAATTTATCGCCAAAGGGGTCAATGTGTCGGGTGATTTCAGGCAGCGTATCATCCCACTAAATTATTTCTACCGAGGAGAAATTCATCCGCTCGGCCAGTTCAAGGTGGTTGCGACCCTTGAGTATGTGTATCAGAGATTGCTCGACTCAGCACTCATCATTCTGATCACGCAGGCCTTAAAAACCTTTCTGGTCACAATCTTTATCGTTTTTATTGTGTGGAGACTGATTACCCGCCATCTGGAAACCATCCGCGAATACGCCGAGAGTCTGGATATAGAAGACGCACCGGAAAATATCTTGTTAAAGCGTAATGAAAATCACTGGACGCAGAATGATGAACTCAGTCAGGTGATCTATTCACTGAATCAGATGAGTCAGAAATTACGCCATTCTTACCGCAAGATTGAACACCAGTCCTTTCATGACCACCTGACCGGTCTGCCCAACCGGCGTCTTCTGGAAGACCGTCTACAGCATGAAATGATGCAGACTGAACGCTTTGATTGTTATGGCGCCATACTGTTTGTCGACCTGGATCACTTTAAGTTACTCAACGATTCACTGGGCCACTCGATTGGCGATGAGTTGCTGTGTGAAATCTCGCTTCGCCTGCTATCGGTCGTACGTCAGGGAGACACAGTAGCGCGTATCGGTGGAGATGAGTTCATTATCCTGCTATGTATGCTATCTGCGGATAACGCCAAAGCGAATCAGGAGGCGCGCCAGATTGGTTATAAAATTCAGCAGCAGTTGAACAAGCAGTTCCATCTCAAAGGTCATGATTACCGCGTTACCAGCAGTATTGGTATCACCCTGTTCAAGGGGCGTGATGAAGAATACGGCTCGATACTCAAACACGCCGATAACGCGATGTACCAGGCCAAGGCAGCCGGGCGCAATGCCGTCAAACTGTATCAGTCAAAAATGCAGGAAAAGGTAGATCTACGCCTGAGCACCGAGCGCAAACTGAATAAGGCCATCGAAAACCACGAGTTCGTGCTGTTTTATCAGCCCAAATATAATCAGCAGCGCAAAATTGTTGCGGCCGAAGTTTTGATACGCTGGCTCACCCCGGAGGGTGAACTGATTTCCCCGCTGACTTTTATTCCGGTCGCGGAAGAGTCCGGGCTGATCGTTCCGATCGGGCATCAGGTATTAAGCATGGCGTTTGAGCAGGTCGCACAGGAGCGCAAAAATATGGAGCTGGCTGGAATTCAGAACATTTCGATCAACATTTCCCCGCGTCAGTTCAATGAAGCCAATCTGACCGAGGTTATTATCCATGAGATTGAAAAGTATGACATCGAGCCTGATTTTTTCATTTTCGAGCTAACCGAGGATGCGATGGTCAGGAATATCGACAAAACCATCGCCAAAATGAAACTGCTAAAAAACTATGGCTTCAATCTATCCATCGATGATTTTGGAACCGGCTATTCATCGATGCGTTATCTGAAGGACTTTCCGCTCGATGAACTCAAGATCGATCAGTCTTTTGTGAGCAATATTGAACACCGCCGAGAAGATCAGGCAATCGTTTCCAGCATCATCTCGATGGCAAGAAACCTGGGGCTGCAGGTGGTCGCAGAAGGCGTTGAAACCGAACAACAGCTGGCAATTTTGCTCAACGATGGCTGTCAGCTGTTTCAGGGCTATCTATTCTCCAAACCGGTGCCCCTCACCGAGTTTATCCGCCTCTATTCAAATCAGATCGAGCGGCCTGCTGATGATACCGTACTCACCCCGCTGCAAAATCCTGGGCTATAACGCATAAAAAAGCCGCGTACAGGACGCGGCTTTTTTGCATTCAGGTGATTTCGCCTGTAGCCTAGAATCTGGCCGCATTCACCAGAAAATGGGCATAGATACTGGCGCCATAGCCAAGTGCAATCACCGGTGTCCATTTCAGGTGACCGAAAAAGGTATAGTAACCACGCGCCTGACCCATCAGTGCCACACCCGCCGCCGAACCAATCGACAGCATGCTACCACCAACCCCTGCGGTTAAGGTGGCGAGTAACCACTGGCCCTGTGACATTTCCGGGTTCATTGTCAGTATCGCAAACATGACCGGAATATTATCAACGATGGCTGATAGTACACCGACCATTATGTTAGCGGTGGTGGCACCCAGGCCTACATACATAAACTCCGATACCAGCGACAGATAACCAATCAGGCCCAGGCCACCGACGCACAGGATGACGCCGTAAAAGAAAAACAGGGTGTCCCATTCTGCTCGTTTCACCTTATTGAAAATATCGTAATTATCATCAAATTCCGCATCGTTATGGGCGGCAATACTGTGCTCATCGGTACACTGGGCTAGTGCAGCCTGTTTTTTCCCATTAGCGGATTTTTTCAGGTAATAGCCATAAAACATCAGATAGCTTAAACCGGTCATCATGCCGGCTACCGGAGGCAGGTGGGCAAAATTATGGAAGCTGACTGCGGTGGCGATCGTCATAATAAACATACCGACGATCACCAGTGCACCTTTTTTCATCGGCACCGCGTTATCGATCACATCCGGCTTGTCTTTGGAAACTGCAAACGACATGATCGCAGCCGGTACCACAAAGTTAACCACGGCAGGAATAAACAGGGTGAAAAAGGTCCAGAAATCGATCAGGCCTTTCTGCCACACCATCAGGGTGGTGATATCACCAAACGGGCTGAACGCACCGCCGGCATTCGCCGCCACCACAATATTGATGCAGGCCAGCAGGATAAATTTTTTGTTTTCTCCACCCACTGCCATCACCACCGCACACATCAATAGTGCAGTCGTCAGGTTATCAGCGACCGGTGATACAAAGAAGGCGATGATACCGGTGATCCAGAACAGCTGACGCAGGGTAAAGCCTTTCCTGACCAGCCAGGACTTGAGCGCATCAAACACCAGCCGTTCTTCCATCGCGTTGATATAGGTCATCGCGACCAGCAGGAACAGAAATAGCTCACCAAACTCAAGAATATTATGCCGAACTGCGGCTTCAGCCGTGTGATTATCACCATGCTGGCTATAAACCAGTGCCACCAGTAACCAGATAATACCGGCAGCAAGCACGACCGGTTTCGATTTTCGCAGGTGCATGAACTCTTCGGCCATTACCAGCATATACGCCAGCACGAAGATGGCAATTGCGGTATAGCCGACCCAGTGCTGGGTTAAGTCCAGAGTCTGGCCTGAACCCATTTCGGCAAAGCTATTGAAGGGAAGCAGCAATCCCGCTGCCAGTGTAAAGAGTGCCCATAGTGGATTGATTTTTGTTTTCATAGGTTATCCTGGAGTAATTAAAGTAATAACACTGCTTATTATTAGTATGTTGTTTTGTAACAGAAAATTTCCAAAAGTGCTGGAATAATATCGTTCCAGCCCGGCATTATGAAGAAAACTCACCTCCGAATGCACCACTGGCCTGCAGATCGGCATGATAGGATGAACGCACCATGGGGCCGCTCGCGACCTGATCAAAGCCGAGCGAATACGCCAGTTGCTCCAGCTGTTTGAACTCTTCCGGGGTCACAAAACGATCTACCGCCAGATGATCACGGCTGGGCTGCAGATATTGTCCCAGCGTCAGCATATTCACATCATGTGCGCGTAAATCCCTTAATACCTGCTCCACTTCATCCAGCCCTTCACCCAGTCCCAGCATCAGACCGGATTTACTCGGTACATCAGGGTGTAACTGCTTGAACTGTTTGAGTAAATCGAGTGACCACTGATAATCCGCACCCGGACGGATCTTTTTATACAGGCGTGGCACCGACTCCAGATTGTGGTTAAACACATCCGGCGGCGACTGACGCAGGGTTTCCAGCGCGATATCCATACGCCCTCTAAAATCCGGCGTTAGAATCTCTATCTTGATGTCCGGATTGAGGCGACGCGTTTCATCGATACAGTTGACAAAATGCAGAGCCCCGCCATCGCGCAGATCATCACGATCCACTGAAGTAATCACCACATAGCGTAACTTCATATTCTGGATGGTTTTAGCCACGTTATAGGGCTCGGCCTGATCCAGCGGATTGGGACGACCATGGCCGACATCGCAGAATGGACAGCGTCGGGTACAGATATCACCCATGATCATGAACGTTGCGGTCCCTTTGGAGAAGCATTCGCCCAGATTAGGACAGTTCGCCTCTTCACAAACGGTATGCAGCTTGTTTTCACGCAGGGTCGCCTTTAACTGTTTGACCAGATCACTGGAGGGCGCTTTGGCGCGTATCCAGGCAGGCTTTTTTAACAACTGGGTCGATGGAATGACCTTGATCGGGATGCGCGCTACTTTGTCCGCCCCTTTGAGTTTTACACCCTGCTCTACTTTATCTGGTTTGCTCATAGCCATTGATCGTAATAAGTTGAGAACAGAGTTGCTGTTTAACCTGTTCAGTGGAGAAGTGTGAAACATGGTCCGCCAGCCGGGTCACTTTCAGATCTTTATACCCACAGGGATTAATCCCTGCGAAAGGCTTCAGATCCATATCCAGATTCAGACTCAGGCCGTGATAACAGCAACCTTTGCGAATCCTCAATCCCAGCGCGGCAATTTTAGCGGCGCCGATATAGACACCCGGCGCATCCTTTTTAGCATAGGCTTCCAGCTGGTAACACTCTAAAAGATTAATAATCGCCATTTCGATATTTGTCACCAGCTGGCGAATTCCGATACCCAGCCGATTCAGATCGAGTAAACAGTAGATCACCAGCTGGCCCGGACCGTGATAGGTCACCTGGCCGCCACGATCGACCTGCACCACCGGAATATCATCGGTTGCCAGCAGGTGTTCCTTACGACCGTTCAAGCCCTGGGTGTATACCGGAAAGTGTTGCGTAACCCATAATTCATCGTCGGTTGTCGCATCACGATCCTGGGTAAACCGCTTCATCGCCTGCCACACAGGCTCATAGTGTGTGGTGCCAAGATCTTTGATGACGGCGGGTTTAACCGACATGGTGCAGGAATTTAGAGTGACATGACGACATGTTCTGAATCCGTTAGCGCCTGATAGATCGCATCCATCTGCTTGCGACTGTGTGCGGTAAAGGTAATCGTCAATGATAGATATTTACCCTTCTTGCTGTTATTTTTCTTCACCTCGAAGCGGGTATCCGGCGCGCAGTGCTGGCGTATCAAGTCGAGCACGATCGACTCAAACTCGACCCGATTGAGGCCAATCACCTTGAGCGGAAACTGGCAAGGGAATTCCATCAGCTCAGTTACGTCTGGAGTTTCTAATGAACCTTCCGATAGATCAACCACGCATCACCGACTGTTTATAGGCCTGATACAGGTCAATCAGCTGATGCCATTTGGGGCCGGGAACACCGCCTCCCACCTTATGCTGATTGAGGGTTGTCACCGGCACGATTTCCTTGGTTGATGAGGTTAACCAGACTTCGTCGGCATCATGCAGATCATCTTCGCTAATCAGCTTCTCCTGCGCCACGATCTTATTTTTGGCACAGATTTTTATGATCAAATCGCGCGTAATCCCGCCGAGCATGTTACGACCCTTCGGTGGGGTACGGATGGTATCGTTCTTTACGATGAATAAATTACTCACAGAGCCCTCTATCACATAGCCATTGCGAATTAAAATCGACTCTGCAGCCTTCTGATCCACCGCGTATTGCTTGAGCAACACATTCGGTAACAGATTAATCGATTTGATATGGCAATCGCCCCAGCGGTTATCTTCCTGCGTAATCGCTTTCACTCCCCGGGTATTTTTATCCTGCGAGGGGAATTCAACCGGACGGCACATCACCAGCACGGTTGGTGTCATCTCGCGTGAATATACGTGATCACGTTTTTCCATCACCCCACGCGTAATTTGCAGATAAATCGCCGCATCCTGAGCGCCGGTATTGATCTCGATCAGGTGCTGAATAATCCCCTGCCAGTCCGCCAGCGCAAACGGGTTTTTGATTTCCACCGCATCCAGACTTTGCTGTAACCGCTCCAGATGTTCCTCCAGTGCAAACGCTTTTCCAGAGTACACCGGAATCACTTCATACACGCCATCACCAAACATAAACCCTCGGTCCAGGATCGATACCTGGGCTTCAATGGCTGGAGGGTATTTTCCATTTAAATAAACAAAATCTGACATACTGTTACCAAATTTAACCTGCATTGTTAATGAATCTATTCACGTTGAGCTTTGCCCTCAATAGCAAAGCCTTCACTCAAACAGCAGCTTCACGCTATCGATGACGCGCTGCACGATGCCACCATCATTCACGGCCTGAGTAGCGACCAACGGCTCCGCAACGATAATCTCATCGTCCAGCTTGACCACCAGACGCCCTAACTCCTGCCCCATTGCAACCGGTGCAGAAATTTTCGGATCAATCTCGACCACCGCATCCAGGTCCTTGTAACGCCCGCGCGCTATGGTCACAAATATGTCTTTAGCCACGCCCAGTGTTACCTGTTCCTGCTCGCCATACCAGACCCGCGCCGTTTTCAGGGTTTCATTCGCCTGATACAGTCGATTCGACTCAAAGAAACGGAATCCATAGTTGAGCAGGGTCTGGCTATGCCGGGTTCTCGCCTTGTCGGAATCGGTGCCGAGCACAACGGCGATCAGACGCATACCATCCTTCAGCGCCGAACTGGCCAGACAATAGCCTGCCGCTTCGGTATGACCAGTTTTTAAGCCATCCACCGACTCATCGCTCCACAACAGACGATTCCGATTAAACTGGCGGATCTCGTTGTAGGTATATTCTTTTTCACGGTACAGGCGGTATGAGTCCGGGTAATCACGGATGATAGCCTGACTCAGTAGTGCGATATCGCGAGCGGTACTGTAATGTTCATTATCCGGCCAGCCGGTAGAGTTCCTGAAACTGGTGTTCTTCATCCCCAGTAATGCCGCCTGATGATTCATATACTCGGTAAATGCATTTTCAGAACCAGCAACATGTTCCGCCAGCGCCACCGTCGCATCATTGCCGGATTGAATGATCATACCTTTAATCAGCTCTTCTACCGATACCTGCTTGCCCACTTCGACAAACATCTTGGAGCCTTTCATGCGCCAGGCCTTTTCACTGATGGTCACTTCATCGGTCAGATGAATATCACCGGATTCGAGCGCCTTATCCACCAGATAAGCGGTCATCAATTTGGTGATGCTGGCCGGCTCGACTTTTTTATCCGGGTTTTTTTCAGCCAGAATCTTGCCACTGTTAAATTCCAGCAGAATATAACTGCTGGCATCGATTTCAGGAGCATTGGGAATGGGCTTCGGCACCGCCCATAAGGCAGGAAGAGTCAAACTAAACAGGATGAAAATAAGGGATTGTATAAAAGTCATTGGGTCAATATCTTGGATGAAAACAGCGGAAAAACGCAGGAATTGTACCTTAGCTACGGCCTAAAAGACCACATTATAGCCTTGAGTCCGATTATTAACCAATATCACAGGGGAGGCACCCCGCTAATCATCAAACACAATTTTTGCATTGCTATAGCCCTTACCCACCAGGCGAGCGTGTATCTCATTCGCCTCATTGATACTCAGTAAAGGCCCTAATCGTACCCGGTAAAAATCTCCTTTTTCAGTATTAACCTGCTGGATTACGACAGACTCTTCCTGGTTGTCGTTCAGGTCATTCAGCAGATTCTGTGCATTGGCTACGCTACCAAACGATCCCAGCTGAATAAACACACTGGTTTCTGGTAGTTTTGGCTGTTGCTGTAGCGGAATACTACGTACCGTCTTGCGAGGCGAGTCCTTGTGCGTATCGAGTGCCTCGATTTCAACTTCGGCCGTTCCGGGACCGACCACTCCCAGCTTTTTCGCTGCTGCATAGGAAAGATCAATAATCCGATTATCCACAAAAGGCCCACGATCATTCACCAGCACGACCGCCGATTTTCCATTGGATAGATTTCTGACCCTGACATACACCGGAATTGGCAGGGTTTTATGCGCAGCCGTCATCGCATGCATATTGTAGACCTCACCGCTGGAAGTTCGCTTGCCATGAAAGTCAGATCCATACCAGGAGGCCAGGCCGCGCTCGATAAATCCATGCGCCGACTCCATCACATGGTAGCGCTCGCCCATCACCACATAGGACGAAGGATTGCCATACCTGGATTTGCTGACAGCTGGCAGCTTATTGGAGGATGACTCATGGGCACCGCCGACGGGTACACCAAAGGTACAGGCCGATACGCCCAGTATCAAAAGGCCAGCTCCAATCAGACGTACCGGGATAACTCGAGAATGCTCAGCGAAGGCGCTTATAGCTTCATACCTGCTTTAATTTCCTGACTGAGCTGATACACCGCCATCGCATACAGCTCGCTGTGGTTGTATCGAGTGATCACGTAGAAATTTTTCTGTCCCGCCCAGTAATCAGCGCCATCCTGTTGTAATAGTTTAATCAGCGCTACCGAGGCATCCTGCGGCAGGATTCGGCTCGATGAAAAGCCAGCCTTGGATAGCTCAGACCAGCTATAACTCGGCTTTACCCCGGCCTTGATCTGGCTGATATTATTGTGCTGAGAAACCGACAGCGGGTGTGTGACCTCAGCACCCGGCTCCCAGCCATGGCGCTTGAAATAATTCGCCACACTGCCCAGCACGTCGGGCAGGCTATCGAACAGATTGGCCTCTCCATCACCATCGAAATCCACCGCATAACTGCGATAACTGGAAGCGATAAACTGTGGCATCCCCATCGCCCCGGCGTAGGAACCTTTCACCTCTCTCACATCAAATTTCTGGGAGGCCGACAATAACAGGAAATGCTCCAGCTCACTGGTAAAAAACTTCGCCCGCTTAGGGTAGTCAAACGCAAAAGTCACCAGGGTATCGAATACCGGCACCTTGCCTTTGTAGGCACCATAAAACGTTTCAACCCCTACAATCGCCACAATAAACTCGGCCGGAACCCCATAACGCTGCTCAACCTGCTGCAGTAAATCACGGTTATTTTTCCAGAACTCGATGCCCTTATTGATACGCTTGTCGGTCAGGAAAATCTTACGGTACTGATGCCATTCCAGCTTTTCGGCAGGTTTATCCATACGCTCGAACAGATGGCGCTGATGCTTTACACTGGAAAAAAGATCCAGCAGCTGCTGCTCGTTGTAATCACTGCTCGCCGCAATTTTTTCGATGAAGGCTTCAACATCTTCTCGGTAGCGATAATCGCCTTGCTGTAACTTAACCGCCTGTGCGGAAAAGGAAACCACATTGAGCAACAGCAACAACAGTATAAAAGGTTTTTTAATCATTCTTTTTCCTGAACTTATCTTAAAAATCGTTTGGCAGAGCGGATAGCCATTATCATTCCAAAACCAACCATCAACGTCACCATCGATGTCCCGCCATAACTCACCAGAGGTAACGGAACCCCCACCACCGGTAGCAGCCCGGTCACCATTCCAGTATTTACAAACAGGTAGACAAAAAATGTCAGGCTGAGTGCCCCTGCCAGCAATCTTCCATAGGTTTCTTCTGAACACGCTGCAATATACAGCCCGCGGTAGATGATGAGCAGGTAGAGTAATACCAGCAGTAAAGCTCCAAACAGCCCAAACTCTTCGCCAAACACCGAAAAAATAAAATCGGTCGAGCGCTCAGGGATAAAATCGAGCTGAGACTGGGTGCCGTTTAACCAGCCTTTACCATACATCCCGCCCGAACCAATAGCGATTTTCGACTGGATAATATGATAACCGGAACCGAGCGGGTCATTCTCCGGATTGAGCATCGTCAGAATTCGACCGCGCTGATAATCATGCAGCGCAAACTTCCACAGCAGAGGCGTCATCAGTGAAACCAGCAAACCGAGGACCATTAAAATCTTCCAGCGCACACCTGCCAGAAACAGCACAAAAAACCCCGCGCTGCCCACCAGCAATGCAGTCCCCAGATCCGGCTGTTTTGCAATCAGCAAAACCGGCAGCATAATCAATCCCGCTGAAATCAGCAGATCTTTCCAGCCCACAGGCAATACCTTGTCGGAGAGATAGGCCGCCAGCATCATCGGCATGGCCAGTTTCATAAACTCAGAGGGCTGAAACCGGATAATGCCCAGGTCCAGCCAACGCTGCGCGCCCTTGCCTACTTCACCAAAATAAATCACACCCAGCAGCAACACTACCCCACCCAGATAAAAACCAATGGACATTTTTTTCAACAGCCGGATCGATATATTGGCGAGTAAAATCAGAAAAAAAGATGCCAGAGCAAGCCGTGTCAACTGACGCAGCATCAGATCCATATTGCCACCACTGGCGCTATACAGTGTTAGCAGGCCAAATGCCGTCAGGATCAGCAGCAACATGACCATCACCGGATCGAGACGGAATGCATCCAGAATACGACGCGATATGGAGGATTGATCGGATTCGATGAGCCTGCTCATAAAGCCTTTTCATCCACTATTTTATCCACTTTCGGTGTCTTCAATAAATACGCATCCATCAGGCGACGTGCGATAGGAGCCGCAACCGAGCTACCATGACCACCATTTTCGACAATAACGGCTAACGCGATGCGCGGATCATCGGCAGGCGCAAACGCCATGAACAGGGCATGATCACGTAACTTTTTCCTCACCGTCTCTTCATCGTATTCTTCATCCTGTGCGATACTAAAAACCTGTGCGGTACCTGTTTTACCCGCAATTCTATAGCTTAGACCTTGTTCAATCCGATGCGCGGTACCGCGCACATTGTGCACCACATTTTCCATCCCTCTGACAATATGTTGCCAGTTAATTTCTTTTTTCAGCTGGTAGTCACCCACTATCTCAGGTTCTACACTCACAATCTTATGTGATGGCTGCAGATTGATGCTACTGACCAGATGAGGTTTGAAGCGCCGGCCTTTCATCGCCAGTGCACCAGTGGCATTGGCGAGCTGTAACGGCGTTGTCAGTAGCGCCCCCTGACCAATACCGGTAATCAGCGTTTCCCCCGGAAACCAGGGCATACCTTTGGTACGCCGTTTCCATTCACGTGACGGCAACAACCCGGGTTGCTCACTGGTACTATCAATTCCGGTACGCTCACCAAAACCAAAATGCTGCATAAACTCCGCCATCCGGTCTATCCCCAGACTGTAGGACAGGCTATAGAAGTACACATCACAGGACTGAGTTATCGCATCATCCAGGTCCATTTTTCCATGCCCGGTCTTCTTCCAGTCACGATATTTTCGCTCTTCATTCGGTAACAGATAGTAACCACCGCAAAACACCGTATTTTTGTGCCCGATCACACTATTCTCCAGACCCGCCAGTCCAAAAAAAGGTTTGGTCGTTGAACCGGGTGGATATTGACCGGTTAAAGCGCGATTGAACAAAGGCCGGCTGCTGGAGTCGCGGAGTTCGTTGTAATCTTTATAACTGATCCCGTCCACAAACAGGTTGGGATCGAAACTCGGCATACTGACCAGAGCTAAAATTTCACCGTTACGTGGATCAATCGCAACCACCGATCCGTTTTCATCGCTAAACAACTCTTCCGCCAGGCGCTGCAGACTGGAATCGATGGTCAGATGCAGATTATTGCCTGACACCGGCGGATGCTCATCCAGCACGCGCAGAGTGCGCCCGGAAGCATTCACTTCAACGCGCTGAAAACCGACTTCTCCATGCAGATCACTTTCGTAATACTTTTCCAGCCCGAGTTTGCCGATATAGCTGGTGCCTGCATAATTGGCGTCATCCAGCTGGCTCAGATCGCGCACATCGATATGCCCCACGTAACCCAGCGCATGTACTGCATGTTTGCCCAGCGGATAGTTGCGGGTTAATCGCGCATTAATCTCGACGCCTTCAAACTTATGCAGATTGACTGCCAGCTTAGCGAGCTCTTCGTCACTCAGGTTTAGTAACAAAGGAATCCCTTCAAACGGGCGTCGACGCTCGGAAGACTGACGAAATTTTTTAATCGCATAATCCGAAATTTCAACATACTCAGACAATCTTTTTAAGGTATCGTCCAGATCGGCCACCTGTTCGCGAATGATCTCCAGCCGATAAGCAGGCAGATTATCCGCCAGCACCACACCGTTACGGTCATAAATCAGCCCACGCGTCGGTGGCAGCGCCTTCAACCTGACCCGGTTAGAGTTCGACAGAGTCGAAAAATGATCATGCTCGACCACCTGAAGCACATACAGGCGCACCAGAATGATCGACATTAATATCAGTACAATGACAGCGGACAGGACGATACGGCGCTGTATCAGCCGTGTTTCCAGGAAATTGTCTTTTAATTGTTCACGGTAGGCCATCAGTAAATGATGCCCGACAGGATGGTCATATAGGGAGTAATCTAAGAATTGTTTGCACGGTCTATTAAACCATTGATAGGGTAACTTTTAAATCAAAAAAAAGCCTGCTTGAAGCAGGCTTTTTTGTATCACCGTAAGAACTTATAACAGTGGGATCATCATCAGCGCAACAATGTTGATGATTTTGATCAGCGGGTTAATCGCTGGACCGGCCGTATCCTTGTAGGGGTCACCCACGGTGTCACCGGTAACAGCCGCTTTATGCGCATCGGAACCTTTGCCACCATGATTACCATCTTCAATGTATTTTTTCGCGTTATCCCAGGCGCCACCACCGGTGGTCATGGAAATAGCCACGAATAGACCCGTTACTATAGAACCAATCAGCATGCCCCCCAGCGCTTCAGCCCCCAGCAGCAGTCCCACCAGGATGGGCATGGCTACCGGTAACAATGACGGGATAATCATTTCCTTGATCGCCGCACGGGTCAGCATATCAACAGCCTTGGAGTAGTCCGGCTTTTGTGAGCCATCCATAATGCCCGGCATTTCACGAAACTGACGACGCACTTCATTCACGATTCCACCGGCAGCACGGCCCACGGCTTCCATCGCCATCGCACCAAACAGATAGGGAATCATACCGCCGATAAACAGGCCAATGATCACCATGTGATTGGACAGCAGGAATTCCGTCGCCTTACCGGCTGCCGCCAGGGAACTGGTAAAATCGGCAAACAGAACCAGCGTGGCCAGACCGGCAGAACCGATGGCATAGCCCTTGGTCACGGCCTTGGTGGTATTACCGACTGCGTCCAGCGCATCCGTGGTATTACGTACGTCTTCCGGTAGATTTGCCATCTCGGCAATACCACCCGCGTTATCGGTAATCGGACCATAGGCATCCAGTGCAACGATAATACCGGTCATCGATAACATGGCGGTCGCGGCAATCGCGATACCATATAAACCCGCCAGATGATGTGCACCCCAGATCGAGATACAGACCGCAATAACCGGCAGTGCGGTTGAACGCATGGAAACACCCAGACCGGCAATAACGTTGGTGCCATCACCGGTGGTTGAGGCTTCTGCGATACGACGCACCGGACCGTATTCGGTGGCGGTGTAATATTCAGTGATGACAATCATCGCAACGGTCAGTACCAGACCGATCAATGCCGCACCAAATAGTGCATCGGTAGAATACAGGCCATTATTCGCCATCATGGAGTTGGTAATAAAGTAAAAACCGACAGCTGACAGAATCGCGGAAACACCGGTTGCCATATACAGAGCCGTCATGATCTTGCCGCCTTCCTTGTACTTCACAAAGTAAGTACCGATAACCGAACAGATGATCGAAATACCACCCAGCACTAACGGGTAAGTAACCGCCATTTCCAACGCCTGAGCGCCTTGTTTGGCGAACAACAGACCACCCAGTATCATGGTGGCGATGATGGTTACCGCGTAGGTTTCGAATAAATCCGCGGCCATACCCGCACAGTCACCCACGTTGTCACCAACATTGTCAGCAATAACCGCCGGGTTACGCGGATCATCTTCAGGGATGCCGGCTTCAACCTTACCAACGATGTCGGCACCTACGTCAGCACCCTTGGTAAAGATACCGCCGCCCAGACGGGCAAAGATGGAGATCAGTGATCCACCGAAGGCCAGGCCGATCATGGCATGCAAAGGGTCTGGTGCATCGATCGCCAGTAACACACTGTAATAACCCGCTACACCCAGTAGTCCGAGGCCAACTACTAGCATACCGGTGATCGCGCCACCTTTAAAAGCAACTGCCAGTGCCGGGTTGATACCCTCTCTGGCAGCTTCAGCAGTACGGGAATTGGAGCGAACCGATACGTGCATACCGATATAACCGGCCGCACCCGACAGCAACGCACCAACCGAAAAACCAATCGCGGTATACCAGTCAAGGAATATACCAATTGCTGCAAAAAGAATGATGCCGACGACAGCAATTGCGGTGTACTGACGCTTCAGGTAGGCAATTGCACCTTCCTGTATGGCACCAGCAATCCGTTTCATCTCATCATTACCCTGCGATTTAGCCAGAATGCTGTAAATTGAGATAACCCCGTAGGCAATACCTACAAAAGCACAAATAAGTGCCATTATTAATCCAGAAGTCATTTTTAGCCCTGTGTAAAATTAAAAATATAAAAAAAGCCGTTAACTTTTCAGGTTAACGGCTCTCATTCAACTATCTAATTGCTGGAAAATCTGGTCGCGGATTTCATCAACCTTACCGATTCCATTTATTTTTATATACTTTGGTGATCCTTTTTCGCCAGAGTCTGCCCAGCTGGAGTAATACTCAACCAGAGGTTCCGTCTGGTCATGGTAAACATCAAGGCGCTTTTTAACCGTATCTTCCTGATCATCATCACGTTGAATCAGATCCTCTCCGGTTTCGTTATCCTTGCCCTGGACTTTGGGTGGGTTAAACACCAGATGGTAGGTCCGTCCGGAAGCCAGATGCACACGACGTCCACTCATGCGCTTGATAATTTCCGCATCATCCACATCAATCTCGACCACTGCATCCACGTTGACGTTCAGTTTTAACGCTTCAGCCTGCTCCAGAGTGCGCGGAA
The DNA here is from genome assembly GCA_014382695.1 of Gammaproteobacteria bacterium. Lineage (GTDB taxonomy): Bacteria > Pseudomonadota > Gammaproteobacteria > JACNJF01. Next base: position 30,541 of record JACNJF010000095.1, read on the forward strand.
AACCATCGAACAGAAAACCGTTGGCGCAATCATCCTGCTTAATACGCTCATCAATCAGCCCGAGGATAATGTCATCCGACACCAGACCGCCGGCATCCATGACCTTTTTGGCTTCTATACCCATTGGAGTACCCGCCTTCACTGCGGCGCGTAACATGTCTCCTGTCGAAATCTGAGGGATCTTGTATCTGTCTTTAATGTAGTTAGCCTGCGTACCTTTTCCTGCGCCGGGACCACCCAATAGAATTATTTTCATGTTCACCTCTTATTATTTGCGGATAGAGTATCTACTCAAATCAACTCATGCCTTGATCTAGAGCATATTAGCTTTAATTCTAACAATATTAGTTAGTAGATCACTGCGAGCCCATGCTTTAACCCAAAAATCAATAAAAGCATAGTAAATACCAGTTGGCGGATTCTGCCACAGCACCATCAGCACTTCTAGCAGGCTTTTTATATAAATCGATTGAATTAGCTTATACCAAAAACATACGTATCCATGTAGAATACGCGTTTTTTAAAATCGAGCTTTTAGACCGCGCCGGCATGGACTCATTTACGTTTTCCCATTTCAGAGCCCCCGCACCGCGCGTAAATCACAGGCTTTGCACAAATTCAGGCGACGCATGCAAACCGCACACATTTGCGGTATATTTCCGCCCGGTTTTTAAAACTGCTGAAACGAACATGAGTACAATTCCTGACATTACTGATACTGAAAAGTGGTCTGTTCGAAGCACCCTGGATGAACGCTGGGGTAAGGATAAGGTTGAGCTGCAAATCGTCGATGTCGAAGCCAGGCTTAGCCCTGCAGACAGGGAATTGACCGAATGCCCGTCACTGTACTGGGAACAGGGAAAGTGTCACTTTGTTATTATCAAGACGGATGTTAAGCGCTATAGAACCCAGTTCTATTATGGCAACCGCGAACAATTCGGCACCAGCATACCCGAATATAACAATCTGGCAGACTGCGTTCTGTCACTGCTACGACTACAGGCTGATCACGAACTTAGCCTGGCTGAAAAAACAGGATTCTTAAGTTAAAACTTTCTGGCCCACTGGGCCATTTATTATGGAGACCTTCTGATATGACAAAGAAAAATGCATTCTATGCACAGTCTGGCGGCGTAACCGCCGTGATTAACTCATCAGCCTGCGGAGTTATCGAAACCTGTCGCAAACATAGCGACAAAATCGGTAATGTACTGGCTGGCAAAAACGGCATTATCGGCGCTTTAACCGAGCAATTGATCGACACCTCCCAGGAGTCAGATGCGTCTATCGCCGCGCTCAAGAAAACCCCATCCGGCGCCTTTGGCTCGTGCCGTTTCAAGCTTAAAAGCCTGGAACACAATAAACGTGAATACGAGCGTTTGATCGAAGTTTTCAAGGCCCATAATATCGGTTACTTCTTTTATAACGGCGGCGGTGACTCGGCTGACACCTGTTATAAGGTTTCACAGCTTTCTGAAAAGATGGGCTATCCGGTACAGGCGATACACGTGCCTAAAACCGTCGATAACGACCTGCCGATTACCGACAACTGCCCTGGCTTTGGCTCGGTGGCTAAATATATCGCGGTTTCGACACTCGAAGCCTCCTATGATGTGCGCTCAATGGCGGCCACCTCGACTAAAATATTTGTAATCGAAGTAATGGGACGTCACGCCGGCTGGATCGCCGCTGCCGGAGCACTGGTTGAAGATTACGGAATTCCGGTCATTACCCTGTTCCCGGAAATTGAATTCAACAAGGAAAAGTTCACCGCTGCGGTAGATGCCAAGGTAAAGGAATACGGTTACTGCACGATCGTGGTTTCCGAAGGTGCGCATTATCCAGATGGTACCTTTCTGGCCGAACAGGGCACCCGTGACTCTTTCGGTCATGCCCAGCTGGGCGGTGCAGCACCCGTGGTTGCGAATATGATCAAGGATGCATTAGGACATAAGTTCCACTGGGCGGTTGCCGATTACCTGCAGCGCGCTGCACGTCACCTGTCTTCCGAGTCAGACGTGGAACAGGCTTATGCTTTAGGTCAGGCTGCGGTTGAAAAAGCGCTCGAAGGTAAAAATTCCATCATGCCAACCGTTGTACGCGAATCCTCTAATCCGTATAAATGGAGCATCGGTGAAGCCCCCCTAAGCGAAGTTGCCAATGTGGAAAAAATGATGCCGATGGATTTTATCACCGAAGATGGTTACGGCATTACCGCCAAGTGTAAGGAGTATCTCTACCCACTGATCAAGGGCGAGGCCTACCCGGATTATGATGACAACGGCATGCCGAAATACGTCACCTTGAAAAACCAGCTGGTAGCCAAGAAACTGCCTGCTTTTGAAATTTAATTGCATTTCAAAATCGACTACAAAAGGGCTGCTGATGCAGCCCTTTTTTGTTATTCTGTTTGCATGACGCCAGAAAGCGCTTACCAACTTGTATAGACGCAGGTATATATATCGGACAGGGCAATAAGCTCGTCTTATACTGGCCGAAATCCAGCGTGAGCACGGACAGGCAGCCATCTATCAGCTGATCACCGATCTAAATATGCAGGAAATTTTTGGCTTTTCGATCGGACAGCCGTTTAATCCACCCTGATAATAACTTTACTAGAGCCCTGCGCCAAAGCTGTGTATTAAGATAGGCAATACAACAGACCGGCAAGACCCTGATATAATCGACTGATTTTTACCCTGTGGACAATAAAAAACTATGAATCTCGACCGTGTAACCTCTGGCCAGAACTGCCCTAATGACATCAACGTCATCATTGAAATTCCCTCACACAGTGACCCGGTAAAATACGAGGTTGATAAAAAAACCGGCGCCATGTTCGTCGATCGTTTCATGGGGACTTCCATGCATTACCCCTGTAACTATGGCTATATTCCGCACACACTATCCGATGACGGCGATCCGGCAGACGTGCTGGTAGTCACACCAGTGCCCCTGATCAGCGGCTCGGTAATCAGAGTACGTCCACTCGGCATGCTGAAAATGACCGACGAATCGGGTGAAGATGCCAAGATACTCGCGGTTCCTGTCGATAAACTATCCCGCATGTACCGCGATATTAACAATATCCGTCAGATGCCCAGACCATTACTCGACTCCATTTCTCATTTCTTTGAGCACTATAAGGATCTGGAAGACGGCAAATGGGTCAGAATTGAAGGCTGGCTGGATGTGGACGATGCGAAGAAAGAAATCATGGACAGCATTGATCGCTATAACAATGCCAAGGACAAGCCCTGCTTTTAGTTTAAATCGGTGTCGGAGTTAGAATCGCTCCGGCACCTCATAAAATAAAGTACGCTGAACAAAACCCCGCGCAAACTTTGCCGCATTCTCTATCAGTCATCTGAATTATTAAATAACGCCGATTTTTCTTCCGCACTGACCGTGGTTTCCTGTTTCAATGTCGAGAGATCCACATGGCAGACACGGTTGCGTCCCTGTTGCTTGGCCTGATACAGATACTGATCCGCCGAATCGACAAACGACTCCAGCGTTACCGGCGTCTCTCCGCTGTAGGTTCCGACGCCGAAACTCGCCGTCAACTGAAAGCTCTCATCGTCATACTGCACCGTACTCTGCTGTAAATAGTCACGCATCCGCTCTGCTACATTAATCGCTATGTGCAGCGTGGTTTGCGGCAGCACCACGACAAACTCTTCGCCGCCATAGCGGCACACCACATCGGATGACCTGACCGCCTGGCGAAAAACATTCGCGGCCAGAATCAATGCCTGATTACCAGCCTCATGCCCTCGCTCATCGTTGACCGATTTAAAGTGGTCCAGATCGATCATGATGATACAGGTGGTCCGCCCGGTTCGCTGCGTGCTATCCATCTCCCTGCTCAGCAGATCACGAAAATAGCGGTAGTTGTAGAGCTGGGTCAGGGTATCCGTCGTTACCAACAGCTCTAATGCCTGATTCTGCTGCCGCAGACTGGCCAGTTCATGCAGCCATGCGCAGTCGTATGCCTGCAGCGGACAGTTTTCCAGTTGCAACGTGGTCTCGATCATTGAGTGAAGTCTTATTTATTATTGTTTGCTGGTACAGATAGAAACCGCCCTTGGGTAGCACGTAATGCGATCAAAAGCGGTTCCTGTGTTGCAGTCTGCGGGAAGCGAAAAAGCACTACCCGTTTGTCAGAAGCGGAAACCAAACTGAAATGCAGCACCCACCTCGTTTTCGTTTCCGGCCACTGCCAGATCAAAGTGCACACCGAATGGAGAAAACCCGATACCGGCTGAAACCACACTGCGATCACTGTTTACCGTGTCGGCACGATAGCCCAGTCTGAGCTGGGTGATATCAAACACATTCAGCTCAACACCCAGAGCCACATACTGGCTTGCATTACCGACAACACCTAATGGGTCATTTTTCGTCAGATCAACATCCAGTGCAATCGTGCTCCAATCATTGGTATGTGACACACCAGCCCGGGCCTGAGGCTTTAATGACACGGTTCCAGTAACGGTTTCAGCCCCGGTAGCCGGATCGGTGTATATGGCATCATAATCCTGACCGATAATATTTTTAATCACAAAACCGCTGCGCCAGCCGTTGCCATGATCCCTTGCCACACCTATATCCATATTAAAATCGCTGTACTCAGCCGTATAGTTATCCCCGTCAAAATCATCCGTATCGGCTTCATCTGCATCAGCCGTGTAATCGAATACTGTCACTGCAACCATTTTTGGCGTAATACCGACAGCAACCTCGGTACCAAAAAGAGACATTTCTCTGGAAAAAGTCAGTCCGACTTCAGCCATGGCCACGCCAACAACACGGACTTTGGAATCCAGGTTTGTATTGGTATCAAAGGTAATGACGGGAGCGGTAGGATTTGCAATATTCACATCAACATAATTAAACCCCGATTGAAGGCAGCTTGCTGTAAATACCGGATCAGCTGGAGTAGGGAAGCAATTAGGCAGAGCATTCATGTCAGCAGTCAGATCGCTTACCTTGGCAGAGTCCTTATATTCAAATATGCCGGAAAAGTTGACAGATCCAGAGATTGAAAGCGCCATACCGAAGCTTTCACCGGGTATCCCGACTACCATTCCGCCGCCCGCTTCAAACTCCATCGGTTTGTCGCTGATGGTCTGGACTTCCTGATCCATTGCCGTTATTGCACTCGTAACAGGGGTTACATTGCGGAAATCAGTCCCGGTCTCGTAGGCATTGATCGCCGCATCCAGGTTATCAAATGCATTTTGATCAAAATTATCCACCGCATCTACGAAGTCATCCGGGTCATAAATCCTGACCCCCAGTATCGGTAGCTCGATCGCAAAATCATCTTTGGTATCGGCGATCGACAGCAAAGCCGGGTTAAAGAACGGTGCAGTAGCCGGATTGGCAACCGCAACACCGGCACCACCCATCGCCATCGACTTTGGATCGAAAGAGTTAAAAGGTACCGCCAGAAGAGTAGTCGTTGTTAGCATTAAGGCTGAGCCCACAGCCACAGTTAGCAGATTTTGTTTCATTGTTATTGCCCCTGAATGTTTAGCGAATAAATAAGACTATAGTGCAATCTAGTTTTTTATGATGGGAAAATTGCCCTGGTCCAGTGGGATTGAATGACTTATCCCTTGTTTCTATGTTGAATACTATTTTTAAAATGATCAGGAATCCAGCCCAATCACCGATTCCGCGCAGCTGACTTGCCAGCAGACCGTAAAATTCTTCTATCCAGCCCGTCATTAACCTTATAATCCAGCGTGTCTTAGCCGTATTACAGAATTTTATGCCTGAACCAGTATTTCACTCAAGCCAGCAGTTTAAACAGCACTTCATCCAGCAATTACAGGCCATGACCGCTCAGCAGGAACTGGGCGTGTTTATTCTGGCACTGGCGAATGCGATTTCCAACGCACACATTTACCAGGCTTTAGCTGGAGCCCTGGCCGCTCAGTTTGAGCACATAAAGAAACAGCTAGCCCAGTCGTCATCAACATCGATGCAGGCACTACCACCCGATGATCTGTCCGTCTTTAATGCGCTGAGTCAGCTCGATCTATCGGCACTTCCTCTGGCCAGCTCAAAAAAGCTGCAGCACTGGCAACTGCAGTTTAATCCGTTACGTGGTTTCAGGCCTGCACGCAATTCGCAATCCAGAGTTGACTCAATCTATCAACCGTTTTCACACCACGGCTTCCATTTCAACAAGCCTTTTCTGGCCAGGGAAACCCTGTGGCAGGGAACTCTGGCCAGCGCCAGGGTTCGCATTCTCTATAACAAATTCCCATTTGCTGACTACCATGGTCTGCTGCTGATCAACCCCGAACTAAATAAACCGCAATTTTTGCAGCAGCAGGATTGTGTGGAAGTGCAACAGGCGATGCTGGAGATGGCTGCGGTTGAGGATATCGGTCTGGCGTATAATTCACTGGGCGCTTTTGCATCCGTTAATCACCAGCATTGGCAACTGTTTGTATCCGAGCGGGATTACCCTGTTGAGCATATACGCTGGTCCCATAACAACGGATCACAGGCCTATCCGCTGAGTGTCCACTGCTTTCCTTCGCTTATTGAAGCATGGCCGGTCATCGACCACTATCAGCAAACGCAGCAGAGTTTTAATATTCTGCTCAGAGCGCATAAAGTTTACCTGCTTGAGCGCAAAAAACAGGGTGAATACCCGCACAGTGACTGGACCAGTGGTTTCGCCTGGTCAGAAGTGATGGGTAATATCATGACCACCCGCGAGCGTGATTTTCAACAATTAACGGCGCAGGCTATTGAAGACGAGTTTCAGTTATTACGCTGAAACGGAAGACCACTTCAATAGCCCATGCGATCACCGACCATATAGTTATAACCATTATCAAAGTGTGAAACCAGCATACTGCTCATGTATTTGGAAAATCCGGTCTGCTTCAGTTCAAAGCGGGTAATCAGATCCAGCATCCACATCGGCACCTCGCCGATATTGCACTTCAACTCCAGCACTACGTTGGTAAGGTTCTGATTAAACTGGTTGGTGGTATAGATATTTTCATTATCGTAATTCAGCATGTCGTTTCCCGGCACCAGCGTCAGCATCGACTCATTACGGTATTTCATGTCTATATCCAACGTTACACGCGCATAATTATCCACCGTAGAAAAAAATGCACGGCGCCGATACTGGGTCAAAATTTTAGGCTCTAGCGCATAACTATGGACCAGCCTGAGGAATAACTCTTTATTCCGACGCTCCATCTTAAATTCATTCGGGTCTATCCGATAACAGGGATCCTGTAATATTTGTGGCCACTGTTTATCGGTTGCAGTCGCGCGGTACTTTTTAACGATTGAACCTATCTTGTGCTTAATTTCCATAAAGTACGGTGCCTTATCGCCATCCGCATAGGCCCGTACCCGCATATTAAAACGGCTATCCTTGCCATTCATACGTTGCTGCAACAACTCCAGCCCTCGGGTATCAAAATACAGGCTGTTAACCACGTAAAAATGATCCTCTGCCAGACTGGAGTAATGATCCAGAGAACAATAAGGCGAGATAAAGCGGGTGATTGGCTCAACCAGTTCATATGGGACCAGATACTTCAACTCATGCCGTTCGAGTACCGGGGGGAGATTACTGAGGACGGCAGACATCTTGGACTCCTGCTGATTTGCGTAGCTTGTGGGTATTAAGAGCCAGCCTGTTCATGTCAGCATAAACCCTCGGATGGTGTAAAAAATAAACGCCGCCATCAACGCGGATGCTGGCACAGTGATCAGCCAGGCCGCAATAATGCGGTAGAGTGAGGTGCGCTTTACCAGCACATTGGTGAAATATTTTTTTAATCGTTTACGTTCTTTATTGCTCAGCTTTGCTTTGGCAGAATGATGTTTCAGCTGCTTCAACATGTCTGATTTTTTGGCCACAGAAGCGCGTTTGAAGTTTTCCAGAAACACCTTCACCGCCTGTGGATCATTATCCTGATGATGATGAATAATATCGATCACCATATTGTCGTAGCCTGACTTAATCGATTCGCGCAGGAAGCCAACCCCAAATATCGCGCCTAATGCTATATGCGTGGAGCTAACCGGCAAACCAAACTGGGTCGCGATCAGTACCGTAATCGCCGCGGACATAGCGATGCAAAATGCACGCATCTGATCCAGCTCGGTAATTTCAGAGCCGACTTTCTTGATCATTCTGGGGCCATACAACATCAATCCAAGAGCAATGCCGGCTGCGCCCACGATCATCACCCACAAAGGTATTCCGGCCTTCCCGTTAGTATGGTTACCGACCTGTGACACCGCGTCATTGATGGCGGCAAGCGGCCCCACCGCATTGGCTACATCATTCGCACCATGCGCAAAACTCAATAAGGCCGCCGATACGATCAACGGTATCGTAAACAGCCGGTTAATCGCCCGCTTGGTGTTACTTAAGCGACCCGCCGCTCTGGCAAATAACGGGCGGACCAGAATAAAAACCAGCAGCGCGATCATGAAACCGGTCATTAGTGCCATAGAAAAATCCACTTTCCAGATTTTTTTCAGCCCTTTCAGTATCAGATAACTGGAAAAAGCCCAGCTCATCAGCATGATCAACCAGGGAACCACTCTGACCGCAGCCTGCAACCGGTCTTCCTGATAGGTAATCTGACGTTTGATAAAATATAGAAAGGCAGCAGCGATCACTCCGCCCATCAATGGAGAAATAACCCAGCTGGCAACGATCGCAGCAAGCTGTGCCAGATTTGCTACTTGCCAGCCACCCGCCGCAACCCCGGCACCGAGGATTCCGCCGACGATAGAATGCGTGGTCGAAACAGGGGCGCCCGACCAGGTCGCAATGTGCAGCCACAGGGCCGCAGCAAACAGGGCGGAGATCATCAACCAGATAAAGGTATTGTTATCAGCGATCAGCGCAGGATCGATAATGCCATTTTTGATGGTGGTTACGACCGATCCACCGGCAATCAGTGCCCCGGCAGACTCGAACACGACTGCAATCAGGATGGCCCCGGTCAGCGTTAAAGCACGGGCGCCAACCGCTGGCCCGACATTATTGGCCACATCATTAGCGCCTATATTCATCGCCATATAACCACCAATCATAGCGGCGATCATCAGTGTGACGCTATGTTGCGAATAAAAAGATGTCAGATACATAAACAGCATAATGCCGACAATGAACAAAAATGCAGTCCCATTGCGGAACACCCTGTATTGATTATTATTAATCGTAATTTTCAGGGTATTAAACTGACTGGTATTTGACATGCTACTCTCAGCCACGACTATTCTGCGTCACTGGTGGTATTAGCCAGTTGGTATCAAGCTCGCGGCCGAGCACAGAGTAATGCGCCAGCAGCTCAATATATAGCTTTCTGAAACTCTGACGCTCCCGCATGATACTTTTCAGTTGCGCTAAATGCTGCTGACGTAATTTAATGATGAGACGGGAATCAGTAGCTTTTTTGATACGGCTATCGATACTTTTGGCCAGTCGCTCAAAAGCCAGAATGGAAATCTGACTCTGTTCCATCTTTTGAACCAGCTGTGCGGCTTTTAAAGCAGCGCTCTGCTGTAACCGATGCAGGCGATAAGTGACTTCAGACACATCCTGCTGCCTGACCCCACTGTTAAATGCAGGCCGTGCAAAAGGAATCCGCAAATCGACCTGAATACCGGTTACGGTATCCTTATTATGATTAAACTCCTGCGACAGCTGAACCGCCGTTAAAGCAAACTTTTCGCCACTTTGTTCATGTTTCAATTTTTTTTGTTGCAGCATTAAATCGAGTTGAGCGTGCTCAACCTCAAGCGTTGTCCTATCGCTATATTGCGCCACCACATCCAGCATCATTTTTTCTGTTAACGTTAACTGTGGTAGTTTTGCATCAAATTTTAAGGCTTTGGTCAGGGCATTGATCTGACGCACCTGTAACTCGATCTGAAACCTGTGCTGCTCATGCTCCAGTTCATTTTCAAGTAGATTTTCCGGGTGAAAGTCATTTGACAGCACCAGGTTACGATAGTATTTGATCGCGGCCGCATGCATAGAGGAGACAACCTGCAGGTGATCGAGCTGTTCCTGTTCGGCAATCAGGTCGAGCAATTCAGAATAAGCCCTTTGCAGCCGATCATTCAGTGCCTGTTGATGATCCAGTTGACGCTGCTCCTGCGTCAGTTGAAGAATGTCCTGCTCGATACTGTGTCGTGGAGCATTCTTTAATTTAACCCGCAGTGCTATCGAACGCTTATTATCATCATCGTTTTCAGCACTTAAACGCAGCTCAGTTCCATCAACCCAGCCTCGCACATTTTCCACAAAACCATCATTTGCCGATGACATGATCAAATCACTTTGTAGCGCGGATTGCTGCTCATCGATAATCTGCTGAAAATACTGGCGCAAATCTTCATTATTGGCATAGCCGCTGGAAGTGAAGCAGACCAGCGCAAGCACGCTCAACCAACGGTAATTTTTTATCATCGGTTCACCCATTACAGTGTTAGCGGCAGAAAACGTGATGCATTTTTACCATCGCCATCAAATACCACGACGACTTCTCCATCTTTTGAAGTTGCACTGATGCCCTCCGCTCTCAGTCGATCAAAGGTCTTGAGTGAACGTAGAGCCGAAGTTTCGGGCTGATACGACCACAGATGACTACTGATAGACCCCTGACCCTTGCTAACCCCTAATAACAACAGTCTGCCATTATAAAACAGCATGTCGGATAGTAATGCAGGGGAACCGGTTTCTGGATTGAGCAGGGATACACTGCGCCAGATTCTGCCCTTCACGGGCTCACCCAGGAACAGACCTTGAATATTTTCCAGTTTCAGGATAACCGTTTCATCGCGTGAATTAAGCGGTGTTTTAAAGCCCAGATACAGATCATTCTGATACACATTATGGGCCTCGAGTTCGATCGACTTGTTGCGCAGAGCCGTCTTCAGAAACTGACGCGTATCCAGATCTTCTGCCGTTTTTGACAGCCCTTCGAGCACATCATACATATTCACCTGCCCGTCGCTGATGACACTGTTGCCATCGGTGCTCAGGCGTAACAGATGACGCCGCTTCTTTTTACTTTTATCCAGTGACGACAGTACATACACGCTATCACCTTCACGACTGATACTTTCCAGATCATCCACAGCCTCACTCGTCTGAATCCCAAGACGTGCCACCAGCTCACCCTGGGAATTGATCTTGAATAGCTCCGGCTTATCGTTTTCAGACTCATCACTAACGATTAGATAACTGTCATCGCGTAACGCTGAAATAATGCCGGAAGCTTCGATCTGATGATCTTCCAGACCGTTCACCAGAGAACGAATAGGATAGCCCTCAAGACCCGCTGGATCGCTCGACAGGCTGGCGGCCTGAGTTTGCCCGATACCGTTCGAAATAAATCCGAGAATACTGCTCAGCAGGCCTTTCTCATTCTCCGGATGATCCAGCGTCACGATCACTTTTTCACCCAGCAACAGGTTATTTTCCTCGGTCAGACGTATTACCGCTTCACGACCCCAGGCCGATACCATCATGTTTTTCTTCAGGCGCATCGGGTATTCCACTATTCGACTTCCCAGACTTTCCACTACTGCAGCGATCGGAACATTATTATTCGTGTTGGTATTCGACTTGACCCACACCTGTTGGCCGATAGCGACCTGATTAAACACGTTTTCATGGATATAGCCCTTAACGAACTTAGGAGAAAGCCCGTGCACCGTCAGAATTGTTTCAAAAGGAGCGACTGTTTCACCCGGCTTGACGTTAACGCTACCGACCCGGCCATTGAACTTGGCAACCACACGTAAATCCGTGATTTGACGTAAAAACTCCGTTCTACGTTCTTCCAGCTCGGCTAATTTCGAATCAAACGGGCGCACCGTGGCACTCAACTGACTCTCCAGGTTACTGATCTGTGCAGCCAGCGATTTCTCGATATGCCCACGCTGTTCCAGCATGCCCTGAATTTCTGTGTCAATCGGGCTGGAAGACGTAACCCGGGTTTTGGAGCCCGAGATTTCTTTCAGTAACTTCTCATTTAAACGTTGCTGCGAACGCAGATTTTCAATCTTGGAATCGATCGCGGACAGCTCTGCAGCCTGTTGCGCACGTAGACTATCCAGCCTTGCCTGAGTAGACGCCAGATCTTCATCCGAAGTCGCTTTCAGAGCCTGAATCTGGTCTTCGATGATCACCAGTTTAGTGCCCAGATCACGCCGCCGCACTTCAAGAATCTGCATACCCTGCGATACTTCGCCACCTTCTACCGCAAAGATTTGCACGATTTCAACGGGGTAGCTGAAGCTGATCGTTTGCTCATGATCATCCGCAATCCCAAAGAAATGGGTCGACTCAAGCTTTAACAGGCTCACCAGAAATGCCAGAGAAACAATGGCCACCAGCCAGACCAGGGGTAATAATTTTTTACTCATCATAAGTCACCTGTTCCTGATCAAAGATCTACCGTGGCTTCTTGCATCATCAAATTCACACCCTGTAATGACCCCAGCGTCTTCAGATCAGCAAGCAGTCCTTCATGCGTTTTGCCTCTTCTCATTTTTATATGATAGGCATAGTCCAGACGCTGTCCCTGCTCAATTTCACGCAGGGTTACCAGCGCGAATGCCTTGCAGTACTGGCTCATAATTTTCTCTAGTCGGGAGCGGTCTTCACTCACATTCGGCAGATTAAAGCGCAGCATGCCGTCAAAAAAGTTATTCGGCCCGAGCGGAGAGTAATACAGCAGCATTGCCGCCAGAGAAAATGCCAGCGTACCAACGATGGCAACGGTAAAGGCATAGGCTCCACAGGCAATACCGGCTGCCAGCGAGGAAAACAGAAAAAGCGTATCGCGCGGGTCTTTCAGGTTGGTACGAAAACGAATGATGGCCATCGCGGCCATGATCCCTATACCCCTCGCCAGACTATCACCTACGGCCTGAATAATGACCGATGAAATAATCGAAATCAGTACGATAGCCTGTACATAATTA
>JACNJF010000123.1 GCA_014382695.1 Gammaproteobacteria bacterium
GGCTTTGCGCACGGCCTGTAGCGCCTGCCTGTTAAGATGGCCATCGGCGATCATACCTTTTGCCTGCTGGAATCGGCTCAACGCCCGACGCGTAGCAGGGCCGAACATGCCGTCTGGATTGCCAGCATCGTAGCCCAGCAACACAAGGTCCTGTTGTAAACGTTTTACTTCCGCTAAAGTGATTGGATCGCTGTCCGGGTCGGCTGCGCGAGTCAACTCCACACTTCCGGCAATACGATCGGCCAGTCTTCCTACCGCAATAGCGTAATACTCGGAACGGTTCCAGCGCATGATGACTTCGAAATTGTCGTAGACAAGAAATACAGGTCCACGGTGGCCAGCGGGTACCAGCACAGCGGCGTTGATGGCGAGCAATGGTAGAGCGCTGCCATAGGCATCAGTAACACCGAGGCCTACCCATTCTGTCAGCGACCGTTTCTGGTCTCGGCCAGAGAGGCTGTAGTCGAAATTCTGCGGCAAGCTGATTTCGCGTCCCCAACGTAGCTCCCTCTTCCAGCCAATACCACGCAGAAAATTAGCCGCTGAAGCCAGTGCATCAGGGATGCTCCCCCACAAATCGCGCCGGCTATCCCCATCTCCATCGACTGCATATTTCAGAAATACCGACGGCAGGAACTGGACATGCCCGATGGCACCGGCCCAGGAGCCACGCATGCGCTTTAGCTCAACATCACCGGTTGCAATAATCTTCAGCGCCGAAATGAATTCATCCGAGAAAAAGCTCGCACGGCGCGGGTCACAGGACAGCGTTGCCAGGGCATCTGTGGTGGGAATTTTACCGAAGTAGCTACCATAGTTAGTTTCGAGGCCCCAGAAAGCCAGCAGATAATGGGCGGGCACACCGTACTCAAGTTGCAGCCGTTTCAGCAGGTCGCGATGTTTGTCATAAAGCGCACGACCCTGCTCCACGCGTTGTGTTGTTACACGGCGGTTATAGTAGTCGGCAAAGGTACTGGTGAATTCAGGCTGGCTACGATCGAGTTTGATCACCCTTTCGAGACGCCTGGTATCTTTCAATACTGAAGTGACGATCGCGCTATCCACGCCTTCACTGCGCGCACGCTCACCCAGTGCGGCGAGGCAGGTTTCAAATTCCACATCGGTGTTTTGCGCAAATACCGGCGCTAAAAACGACAGCAAAACAGTCGTGATAATTCCCACAACACCCCGGTTGTATTTTTTCAGCAAGGAACCAGTCTCCTCAAAGCGATGGTGAAATTAACTCAATCGAGTTGTGAATAATGAATCAAAGTCATTACGACCTTAGAGACATAAAAAAGGGAATCCAGAAGACCAGCATGATGACTATCACAATTGTTTGGCCCCGGCTGATGGCACAGTGTAAATCACCCGATTCACCCGCCGCTCGAACCTTCGTGATGACATCCAGTAATAACACTACCACCCATTCAACCATAGGCAATAGCATCGTAGTAATTGCCAAACCGATTAATCCCTAGCGTAACAAACCAAATGACAATAATTGGGATTTAAGAGTTGAAATCATGAAACTCTCGACTATCTGAATTTAATTGCTGAAAGCATAGCAATAAAATGGGGGGAATTCGCGAACAGTGTATCTATTTATTCCCTTTCCTGATGAAATGTTTATAGAGAGCGCTGACATTGTAATGATCGCACTGGCACAGTGCGTATACGTTGTTTGTGGACTGATTCATATTGACCTGAGTCCGGAGGCTATTTCTGGAGTTTCCTGGGTCGGACCGACCCAAAAGATAACGGTTTTAGGGAGAATCATCCTGCCTCCAAAAATAATTCATAACAATAACGACCGCAACTGCCACATTGCCCGTATTCATCATGTAAAAACAATATGAGGTGCCTTTAGCTTTTAGTAGTACTAACTGAACTTAAATAGTTTTATAAGTCGATTAATCAATCAGTTAACGGTTTAATTAAGCTCCCGTCGAGCCAGGACCGCTGAACACCTGGACACCTGCCCTTGATGAATTTTGACCCTTGAGTCCGGTCCTTAGCCATGCCTTTTATTTTGTGTAATTAGCGTCATTTCTTTCCAGTATCGCAGACACCCACCTGAAAGCCGTCACCATCCCTGAACAGTGCGGTTTCGCTGAATAGACTCCATAACCCCATATAGTCCCAGGAGCCTCGGGCGAAGGTGAGCCCGAACCACACCTGGGCTCGACCTGCGCTCACGTGCGTGATGTTATTGCTGTAATAGGGGTCGCAGCTGGCGACTGGAGAACGGGTGGTGATGGTTGTTGTGTCGGACGCCAGTTCTTCGCCCGTGTCGGTGATGAATCCCAGTCGGTAGCGGTACGCCGTGGCTGGGGAGAGCCCCCGGTCGACATAGCTGTTGCCGTTGACCGGGTTAAGGTTCACGGGTTCGAAGCGGTCGCTATTGTCTGTCGCCCGATAGAGCTGGTATCCGGACCTGTTCCGGCCCGGATTCCAGACCAGTGATACCGATGTAGCGGTGGCATCGATTGCGAGCAGTGCTGGCGGCTTAGCGGGGGAAATAGATTCGGTCGGTCGGTAACTCTGAGACAGTTGCTTTAGCATGTTTCGGACCGCATGGATCTGAGCGCCATTGCGATAGGCAAAATCCGCTCCGCTATAACCCCACCAGTCCCAACAGCCCCTGGGGTTGAAAGGACCCGTCCGGGTCGCCTGTGTTTGCGGGTACAGGATGATGATGCCGTTGTTATCCGCCCACTGGTTGTATCCGGCGTTGCGGTAGAAGGCGTCATCGACTTCATCGGCATTCTGGCGACAGCCATGAAATACGACATGCACCCGGCACGACTGCTGTTGAGCGCAGGCTTGCGGCACATACAGATAGCCCTGTTTCGCTAACCCAATGCTGCGGCTATCCTGCGCTGTAAATGCGCTTTGATCGAATGCAATAATCTCACCGGCGGATACACCCGCTACCGGCGCAGTCAATTTTCCATACAGATGCTGCAACAGTAGACCGGCCCCGTCGTAGTCGCAATCGTTGATGAACGGTGCATCGGTCAACGAGCATTCCGCTCCATACTGTTGTGTGATCATGGCATGACCGGTGCCAAGCGTATCCTGGTAGTAAACCTGTGTGTGTGGAACATAGTGCGTGACAGCGTCATACAGGCTATTCATCACCGATTGCCGGACCACACCGTCTTTGTATCCGGAAAACAACCAGACCTGCTGACGCAACAGGTTACTCGGCGCGGCGATACTGCCGTTAGCGGCGGCAGTTTCAATCTCGGCGATGGCTTGCAGAGGATCGGGCTGGCCCTGCATGCAGGGCCCAAGAGCCGCGTTGACGCCATCTGCGGCGCAGCGATAGGGCCCTCCGGCAAACACACCGACTCCACTCACTATGTCGGAGTGGGCAGTGCCAAATTGCAGCGCCATGTAGCCGCCGGAAGAGACGCCGGAGACCGAGGTCGTGTTTATATCCACGTTGTAGCCCGGTAGCGGTGCAGCGCTAGCGGTTACTGCATACAGCAGGAGCAGCAATAACTTCAACAGCTGAAAGATGCGGGGCCGAATTCCATTCGATGCGCTGAGGTGCTCATTCATAGTTTTAGTTTCCGAACAGGGATTGGTTTCAATATTGTTAATCCAGGTCCAGCTTTGACCGATCAACTCGCCTTTATTCTACGGTATATATTCTTGGGACACCGAATTTTGAGAACTCAATGCCTTCGGTTGCTGGATGGAGTTTTACCGCCTCCCAGAGGCAGCTATAAAGCAAGACTGTCTTTGACTCGGTAGTTTTCACGCATTTCACGCTTTTTTCATATTCCCAGTTTCAGGTTATAATAGCGTTTCTTTCACCTGATCGTGGTTAGTGAATACAATGAGTTCCGACTCCATCATTTTGATCTGTATTGGCCTGCTGTTGCTCACTCTGTTTATTGTGATGGCGATCCACCTTGGCCGTAATTTCAGGTTTATGCGCCAGCGCCAGCGTAAGCTGGCTGACCGGATTGAGAGCCTGCGCTTAAGCAAAATGCTGGGCCTGTTGAATATCCCGCTAAAAAAATACGCGGCGAAAACCTCCGATGCTGAGAAAGCTCGCCATATCTGGGCCTGCGAACGCTGCCCGAATCCCGATCAGTGCAATCAGGCCCTGGCCGGTAAACAGATCGATGCCGATAGCTTCTGCCCCAATTATCCACGCCTTAAGATTCTGAAAAAAGATTAGTAAACGATCACGCCTTAATCAACGCCCACCGGCAACTCACTCAATGCAAGCAGCACTTTTTGTATTTCTTGCCACTGCCACAGGGACAGGGGTCGTTGCGTCCGACCGGTGGTTCACTATGACGAAAGGCCTTGAATTGCGGCTCTTGTAGCGAGCGCTGACGCAGCCAGTAAGTGTGTATGGCGATCACATTCGGGGTGATGGATTGCTGTAGCTTTTCGATTTCCTGATCCGACAGTTCATCGAAGTTTGCGGCGGTGAATTCCGGGGTAAAGGCCTTGATCGGTGCCAGCAGTTTGCTCATTTCGGTGGAATCCATTTGCCATTGATCAGCATTCAAACTCACGCCACGCATATAACCTTCGCACCATTCATCGACAATCATATAGGTTTGTCCTTTGGATTCGCGTTCCATGAACATCGGTTCGAAGTTTTTCGGATCTTTCATCAGAAAGGCGGCCACACTGTTCATATAGCGCATCAGCAGAGAGAGCACTTTTTCGGCTTCCTGCTGGCTTTCCCATTCCGGTTCAAAGTCTCCCCACAGCGAGAGTAACCAGCGCGAGGGTGGAATCATAGCGGGACCACTCACGATGGCGGTAAAAAAGCCGTCCAGCGTGGAAAGATCGAAGATGCCTTCATCCTGACCTTCGACCGCGAGGTCTTCATCGATCCGCTCCAGCAAAAAGTCATCAAGCCAGTCCAGTTCGGCTTCTGTGGGCGGGTTCAGTTTGTTTTGCATAAGGATTCCTGTGAATAATCGGTAAAATTTGTGTAATCGTTTAGCGTTGGGTCAGTTGGGTCTGAGCACAAAAATCTTGCCGCTGTCGGTCGAGAAATAGAGCCAGCCTTCGGGGCTCTGTGCCAGCGCCCGGATGCGTTCGCCGAGATCCTGCAACAGGCGCTCTTCGGCAATCGCTGCACCCTTTTCATTCAGCGTGATTCGGTTCAGGTGACGCAGTTTGAGCGCACCGGCGAATAGATTGCCCTGCCACTCGGGAAAGGCATCCGCACTGTAGTACAGCAGGCTGCCGGGAGCAATCGAGGGATCGTAAACCTTGACCGGCTGTTGCATGCCGGCACGCTCGGTGCCTTCGCCCACGGCCACCGGACCCCAGTATTCCTTGCCATAGGAAATCACCGGCCAGCCATAGTTCTGGCCTTTTTCAATCAAATTGATTTCATCGCCACCGCGCGGTCCGTGTTCGATTTCCCATAGTCGCTGGTGCGTGTTATCCCACACCAGCCCCTGCGGATTGCGATGTCCATAGCTCCAGATTTCGGGCAGCGCATCAGCCTGGCCGATGAAGGGATTATCCGCCGGTAATGCTCCATTCCGCTGCAGTCGAAGAATAGAACCGGCATGATTCTGCAGATTCTGTGCGTTCGGTCTTTCACCACGATCACCGACGCCGAAATACACATGGCCCTGATCATCGAAAGCGATGCGACTGCCAAAGTGTTGACTGGTATCGGTGCCGGATGTGGTCACCAGCAGATCCTGCCATTGCTGAAGACGGTTGTGCTGCAGCTGTGCGCGCGCCAGCGTGGTCGCGCCCTGTCCGTTAATAGACTTGCTGTAGGTAAAATAGAGCCAGGGATATTGCGCATAATCGGGAGCCACAGCAACATCGAGCAGGCCACCCTGACCTTCTGCATATACCGCTGGCAGTCCGCTGATTTTCTGCATTTTCCCGTTGCGGGTGTGGAGGATGCGCGCATTGCCATCACGCTCGGTAATCAGCAACTCGTCAGCACTAATAAACGCCAGTCCCCACGGCACTCCCAACCCGGAGGCGAGCTGTTGCAGCTGAAAGTTCTGCGCCAGCAGCGGAGTGCTGAGCTGGCACAGGCATGCAATCAGTAGCAGGGCTTTCATCGGCAACTCCCGCTATCGGGCAAAATAACCGTATACCGACTTCATCAGATCGGTGCTGCGTTTGGCCGGTTGTTCTCTGATCAGTTTTTCTTCGATCGCAATCCGGTCAAACAGCGCATCCATCGCATGATTCAACACGTAATCATCGATATCCACCAGTTGCGTGCTATACGCAGGTGCAAGAGTGCTGATCTTGCTGGTGAGTGATTTATAGCTGCTGGTGAGGCCGGTTTTGTCGGTGGCAGCCTTGATGATGGGACGAAATTTGCTGCGTAATATGGCATCGGTTTTATCCTTGAAATAGGCGGTTGCTGCATTGTCGGTACCTTTCATGATGCTGATCGCGTCGTCCAGGGTCATGGCAGTAATCGCGCTGGTAAACACCGGGACTGCTTTTTCGACCGATTGTTCGGCGGCCAGATTAAGGCGCTGCTCAAACTCATCGACCTGCCTGCCCTGGCCAAACTTTCTTAATACATCAGCCGCTTTGTCGAGCTGTTGCGGTAACGGAATACGGTATACATCGCTCAGACTAAAGCCGTTGACCCGGCTCAGCAGATCGACAGAATCGCCAACACCCTGCGCCAGCGCCTGCTTGATCGCTTCACCAATCTGCCCACTGCTAAACTGATCGGAGCCCTGCGTCTGCTGTTCAATCAACGGTTTTACCTTGTCCAGTATCGGCTCAAGCTCCTTACAGGCGCCCAGGCTACTGATTATCAGTACGGAGAAAAAAAGTCGGTTTATCAATCTATTCATGGCTGTTGTCTTGCTACCTCGATATTTCTGTTTAATACGCATTATGGTGTCACGATGACGGTTGATTTATATACGGGGATTGAATAGATTAACACCTCAGCGTCATCAAACCCATAACAAATCTAACTCAGGGAATAACAAATGAAATATCTTATCAGCGCTCTTTTTCTAATGACATTTTTATCCAATACAGTGGTTGCACAGGAGGAGCCAATGATGATCAGCACCAAGCGACTATCTTTGCCCACCGCAACCAAAATTGCCCAGGGGGCGATTGCCGAATGTACCAAACGCGGGATTCAAATTGCCGCTACTGTAGTGGATAGAGAAGGCATCGTACAGGTCACCTTACGCGACACGATTGCGGCCCAGATTACAGTGCCGATCAGCCGCGACAAGGCGTACACCGCAGCAAACTTCAACAGCGCAACCTCGGCCATGGTGGATCGTGCGGACAGCCCGATAGGCCGTCAGCCCCATCTGATTATGTCGCCGGGCGGCCTGCCCATCCATGTTGGTGGCGCACTGGTCGGAGCCGTCGGTGTGAGTGGTGCACCATCCGGAATTACCGATGAAGAATGCGCGCAGGCCGGTATCAATACCGTGCAGGATGATCTGGAAATGATGTAAACCGTGCGGTCTTAAACTCTGCCAGGCTGTTTATTGGATGCCCGCTAACAGCATGCTGGCATGGCGATTTTTGCAGCATGCCGGACTGACAGTTTCAGAAGCAACCCGCATCACGATGACACGAAGTACACGAAGTACATGAAGTACATGAAGTACATGAAGTACATGAAGTACATGAAGATGATCCCGTCTTCGTGTGCTTCGTGCTCTTCAACTTCTTCGTGACATACTTTTATTGTCTACTTCCGATACCCGCCCGTTTAACTGACCCACTCCAGCCGTTCCCAGAACCAGTACAAACCCGTGATGGAGATCATCACCGAGAGCGGAATCACCACCACATGGCGATAGGTCTGCTGATTTTTGAACCACAGCGCGACTCCGAAAAAAGCCACGGTAATGATAAATAGCTGACCGAATTCGATACCGATATTGAAGCTGATCAGGGCCAGTGCGAAAGCATCCACCGGCATACCAAACTCGGACAGGATCGAGGCAAAGCCGAGTCCGTGTAACAGACCAAAACCAAACACCAGCCACAATCGACTTCGATGCAGGCGCGGACTAAAGATATTCTCGATCGCCACATACGCGATGGACAACGCGATCAACGGTTCCACCACACGCGATGGCAGGCTGAAGATATCCAGCATCGACAGGCTCAGCGTGATCGAGTGTGCCAGCGTAAACATGGTGACCTGCCACAGCAGCGGTTTGAGTTTTGAACTGAGCAGGAAGATACCGATGACGAACAGGATGTGATCCAGTCCAAGCGGTAGAATATGCTGAAACCCGGCTACTACGTAGGTTTTCAACACGCTAAAAAAAGACTGACGGGTAAAGATTTCATCCAGCGAATAGGGTTCGGTGTAGACATCCTCCTTCAGCCACTGATGATCCGACCAGTGCCATTTTTCATTCGCTTCATCCACCTGTCTGACCCGCGTGGCATGATCGCCAAAACGCTGCGGGTAATACCAGGTCAGCTGTTTGCGGTCACGCTCGACCTTACCGCTCAGGTTAATTACGCTGATACGCGGCACTTTGGTATAGCCCGGCTCAGGGATTTCTACCGAGCTGACCTTGAGCGCTACCGACTGATCGTCCAGCCGCACGTCGACGCCCTGCAGCAGTTGCGTTTTAAATTTTTCAAACTCGACTAGCAGTGCATCCGGCTCCATCACCCGGTAGCGATCGTACTCATCCGCATTGGGTGCCTGTTTGGTATTGCTGTAGCGCCCATTGATCTCGCTCAGCAGGGCTTCGATGCTGGCACGAATCTCAATCTGGATCTCACCACGGGTATACACGCTGATCTCGATTAGCGCCGGTCGAACCACATCGGCAGCCAGTGGCGTAGCCAATAACAAAGCTAATAAACCGATTAAAAATGATTTACAATGCATTTCAAAATAAAAAATAAACAGGGAATAAATAGATAATATTTTGCATCTTATATCAAAATTCTGTCTCTAGTTTACTAAATCCAAAAACACATACTTTCAATAAAACACTACGTTGGAGTGCTCATGAATAAATTTGATCGTCGTGATTTCATCAAAATGATAGGTGCTGGCGCAGCGGCTTCAAGCATCCCTGCTTTGTGGTCGAGCAGTGCTTTCGCCCACAAAATGCCTGACAATTTTTACAACATGCCGATGAACGGCAATGCCCGTATCCTGCATATTACCGATATACACGGTCAGTTACTGCCGGTTTATTTCCGTGAGCCCAATGTCAATCTGGGCGTCGGTGACGCCTACGGCCGACCTCCACATGTCGTCGGCAACAAACTGATGAAGGAGATGGGACTCAATCCGGATAGCCCCGAATCTTATGCCTATACCTATCTGAATTTCCTGCAGGCGGCCAAACAGTACGGCAAAACCGGTGGTTATCCGCAGATTAAATCCCTGCTCGATATGCTGCGTCAGCAGGCTGGCGGACGCCAGAATACGCTGACACTGGACGGCGGTGACCTGTGGCAAGGTTCCGGCACATCGCTGTGGACGCGCGGCGTCGACATGGTGGAAGCCTCCAATATTCTGGGACTGGACGTCATGGTCGGTCACTGGGAATTCACCTATCGTGAAGACGAAGTGCTGAGTAACGTCGCATTGTTTAAGGGTGACTTTATCGGCCAGAACGTGCGCGTCAAACAGGAAGCCCTGTTCAGTGACGAGTATCCGAAGATGGTGGAAAAATATGATGGTCGCGGGCTGTATGATGAAGACTCCGGCCATGCTTTCCGCCCGTATGTAATCAAGGAAGTCGGCGGTGCACGCATCGCTGTGGTGGGACAGGCCTTTCCACGTACCGCTAACGCCAATCCTCAGGAGTTTTTCCCGGACTGGTCGTTTGGCCTGCGTGAAAGCGATATGGCCGATCTGGTCGAAACCATCCGTGGCGATGAAAAACCGGATGCAGTGGTACTGCTGTCGCATAACGGCATGGACGTGGATATCAAGATGGCCGAACGTGTGCCCGGACTGAATGCCGTGTTCGGTGGTCATACACACGACGGTATGCCAAAGCCTCTGAAGGTTAAAAACGCAGCCGGTAACGATTGCTGGGTGACCAATGCCGGTTCCAACGGCAAGTATGTCGGGGTGATGGATTTTGATATCGACAACGGCATCAAGAACATGACCTACAAGATGTTCCCGATCATTTCCAACTGGCTGCCGGAAGACAAGGAAATGAAGGCGTACATCGATCAGATGCGCTCCAGAAAATACGATAAAAACATCATCGAAAGCCGTTCCAAAGAATTTTTTTACAACCCCAAACGGGTCGGTAAAACCTATCAACAGATCCTCGAAGAAAAGCTTGCGATTGCCGACCGTACCCTGTACCGCCGTGGCAACTTCATGGGCACCTGGGATCAGGTTCTGGTGAATGCGTTACGCCATGAATATCAGGCGGATGTTGCGATGTCTGCCGGGGTACGCTGGGGCACCACCACGCTGGAAGGCGACTGGATTACGATGGAAGATGTGATGACGCAATGCTCCATGACCTATGCCGAAACCTATGTGCAGGAAATGTCGGGCAAAGACTTGATGAATATTCTGGAAGGTGTGGCGGACAACCTGTTTGACCCTGACCCGTATTTACAGTCTGGTGGCGACATGGTGCGCCTCGGCGGCATGGACTACACCATCGATCCGAGCAAAAAGCTGTACGAGCGGATTACCGATGCCAAACTCGATAACGGGCATGTGATCGAAGCTGATCGCATGTATAAGGTCGCCGGCTGGGCCAGTGTTAACCGCACTCCGGAAGGCCGACTGATGTGGGATGTGGTACATGATTATATTCTGGCTACACGCGACAAAAAGGATCATGTATTGCGCCTGCCCAAGATCAATCATCCACACCTGGTTGGCGTGAGTGCAAATCCGGGCATTGCGGATTATCCTGGCAAAGTCAGCTAACGCGTTGGTTGACAGATTTAAAAGCCCCGCCTGCGGGGCTTTTTTATGCGCGTGGTAAAAGACGATTTTTTACTCCATTGCAAACGAAGACAGCACCACTGATTGCGCCCTGAAAACACCATTTCCCTACTAACACAGCGACAAGGCTATATTATGATGTGCTAAACTACTCGCCTTAAAATTTCACCGGAGGATTGCCTTATGATCTCAGACATTGGACGCGGAACGGCCTATCTGGCCAGAGGTGTAGCGCTCATCAAAAACCCCAAAATCAGGCCCTATGTACTGATCCCGCTGACACTCAACATCCTTCTGTTTGGCGGCCTGATATGGGCAGGATTTAGCCAGCTATCCACTTTGGTCGAGTGGCTGATGTCGTTTGTCCCCGGCTGGCTGGCTTTTCTGGAAGGTATACTCTGGCTGCTTATCTCGTCGTTTGCGCTGGTGCTGGTTTTTTTCACCTTCACCCCGATCGCCAACATCATCTCCGCGCCTTTCAATGCGATCATGTCGGAAAAAATTGAAGAACTGCTGACCGGCAAGGATATCAATTCCAATGTCAGCCTGATGACGATCATCAAGGACAGCATTCTATCGCAGCTCGGTAAACTGGTTTACATTTTACTCTGGTCACTGGTACTACTGGTGATCAGCCTGATCCCGCTGATTAACTTCATGGCTCCGGTTCTATGGGTCATCTTCGGTTCCTGGCTGCTCTCGCTGGAATACCTCGACTACCCGATGGGTAACCACGACCTGACCTTCAAACAACAGAAAATAGCGCTCAAAAAACGGCGCGGGCTGGCGCTCGGATTCGGTGGCGGCATCATGGTGTTAACCAGTATTCCAGTCATCAATTTTATTGTGATTCCAGTCGCCGTCGCGGGCGCGACCGCCATGTGGGTAGATGAATTTAACGCCGACCACGCACTGCAAAACACCTGAAGTAGACATTGGAGGATAAAAGCATGGCACGAAGAGTTTAAAGAACACGAAGTACACGAAGGTTTTATAGCGCTTATTATCTTCGTGCCCATCGTGAGCTTCGTGGTGGAAAGGTTTTTAACGGATGACCAGATACTGTGTTTCGTCATTGTGGCGAATGCCGCAATCCAGCGCAGTCTGTGATGACAATTTCTTTATGCCGCAGGATTTCACAGCAACATCGTGATGACACATAAAAGCATGGCACGAAGAGTTTAAAGATCACGAAGTACACGAAGGTTTTATATCGCTTATTATCTTCGTGCCCATCGTGAGCTTCGTGGTGGAAAGGTTTTTCCGGATGACCAGATACCCTCTTTCCGTCATCGTGGCATGCACCTCAATCAGGTCCATCAAATAATATCTCTTAACGTTTCGCAACCCGATGCATGATCGGTAATAAAAAAGGAGCACAGATCAGGAACAGTATCAACTCAACAGGCCAGTGACTGCCGGCGACCGGATTTCCACGAAAACGCTGCAGGAAAGCATCGAAGGTATTCCCGCTCAGATTGCCAAAATATATCGCCGCACACAGACTGCGAATCGCGAATACCTGCATGGGTGAATAATGAGCCATCAACAACTCCAGCTGTGCAGGCTCCGGACGTGCTCCCGATTCGGCATAATGCAGCGCAAAGATTAGCGCCGGTTTTTCACTTTCAGCACTCCCCTGCGGAATCAACTGCTGCAGCAACGAATCAACCTCTGCAGAGTCCAGACCACTACGCTCAGCCATTTTTGCATGAAACCAGCAACAGTAAGAACAGGCATTCACCCCTGAAACCACCAGCAGGATGCGCTCCGCAAATCCTGGCGCTAAACCGCGCAACAGATAAACCCAGAGCACACCAGGGATTGACTTTATCAGCCCATAACTGGCTGCCAGCAGCCCGCTAAAAGTAAAGATCCGCTTGCGAAAAACGTCCATCGTTAGCTTACTCCGGCACAACGGCAAAAGACTGCGCGCGATCCTGTTCCTGCTGCAGGGTATTTTTCATCCAGCAGTTTTTCCAGCGCTTAATCGGAACCCCATCCACCAGTTGACGTGCATGCTCCAGAGCCAGAGGGTCCGCGTGCGGAAATTCGCTAATCAATGTGTGCGCAATCTGCAGATAAACCCGATCATCCTGCTGCCTGTCATCAGCCTCCAGCGGGATGGAGACGATCAATAACAGACCCGGTATACATTTTAAGCGGTTGTGCAGCGGCATGAGGCAATCTCTCTGAAATCAGCAATGTGACAATCATAAAAGAGATCTTAGGAAAGGTCTGTAACATAGTCACACTGGAGATCCCAACAAGTTAGTACAAGATAATGGCCGGATCAGCCCGATGAATCAGGGCTGGCATTCCGTAATAAGCCTGAGCAAAAATTTCTAATGCATCCAATTCAGCGACATTCTGATCTACCCGGTTATGTCTGGTGAAGTAGTGCTTCTCCCAAAGCCGTGATCACGGCGTATCAATTAAGGGCCTTAGTGAAAATAATTGTTAAAATCAGCAAATCCCCCACCCCTATATGGCAAATAAATTCTTGACATTAAAAGTTAACAGGGGTAACAATTTAGTACCAAGAAGTACTACGTATAGACTGAGGGATTAGAGAAGTACGTTTCCCGTACGATGGATATCTGATTTATCATTGTTAAAAGTCTTGATATAAATTCGCAGGAGTTATATCGGATGTTAAAACAAACCGTTAAATGGATCACAGGGAAATATATTACCCCGCGCTATTTTCTGCACGCAAATCCTGACATTCATTCTCCGCAGGACAACATCAGCAATTTTCAGGCACAACCATTAAATCAGAATTCGTTTCCCCTGAGACAATTCTTTACCCCGAGCATTGATGGTTTAATCAACTCAGAAAATACTCCCTCAAGCAGTCATTTTATGCCGTCCTTAGAGCACGAGCCTTTGCGTTCAAGCTAACAACAATAACGCTTAATATGGAAAATACGATCATGGAACACTGGATTGAATTATTATTTAGCTACGGCCCTTACGCGGTCTTTGTCCTGCTGGTTTTTTTAATAGCGCCTAAACAGACCAAAATATTTTTGAGCTGTGATAAACAGGATAAAGTATGCCGAACGCTATGCGGAGGTGTCGCCGTTGGCTGCTGGATACTGGTCGCCGTTATGGCCTCAGCAATCCTCTACTCCTGGCCGCCAAAGCTGGTCTACGAAGGTTCGCTGGGCAGGCACTCAGATGATGTAATCTTTTTCCCGGGCGAGAATCTATTTCTAACCACCAGTGATTTGCGCGATGGATTACTGGAGTGGCGCTATGTAGTCGTGGTTAATAACCTGAATCCAGGTCACAAGCAATCTGAGTTTTTCCTGCGCCATCGCTGGGGAGAAGGCGATCAACAGTTTAAAGACTACGAGATTGCCTTAAGTGATTTTGCCTCAGGGACCTTCAACCTGAAATCTGATCCGCAGGACCCCAGCGTACTGCTGCATGATAATGAAGTCTTTGCCCGTGTTTCACATCACTCACAAGCACAGCAGAATGCCAGCTCTTCATCAGTTGAATACTGGTTTGCCGCCTATGCTCAGGAACCTGAGAATTTTCCCATGTTAATAAACTCGTTAAACTCCAGAAATCCGCATTTTCAAACTCAGGCAACACGTGAATTACACAGCCTTTCAAATACAGAACTTAAGAGCTTGATGTCCACAGCTGGTGGCAGCGCCCAATCGCAGATAAAACTGGAACTCCAGCGGCGGATTGAACGGTGAAACCAGTTATGTAACAGAAAATTTTTAAGCTAGACCCATTACTGCAGAATAAGAGCTTATTTTGAAAGGTTTTTTTATTTGTATTTGTCTTCTGGACGTAATGAGCGAATTATTATCTGTATAAATGGACACCTGCCAGCGATCAAAATTGTAATGTTTACCCATCCTGGCATTTGACTCGGAAACAAAAAAGGGAGAAAACCATATGAAACTCAAGAACCAAAAAAACATGTTATTTATATCAATGCTGCTATTCAGCCAGGTTGCAGCCAGTTGCCCATTAGCTCAACAGGAAATGTACCAATTAAGCATGCAACAGGGAGGGTATCTGTCTCCTCAACAATCCTCGATGTTTATGCAGCGCTGCAACCAGGAATCAATGACAATGTATCAATATGGAAACACAATGAACTCCGGATCCAACTGTACCAGTGGCATATTTACCGGAATGAATGTGCATCCAGATAAATGTCTGGGTGGAAACCTGCTAGAGTCTATTTTCGATAGTTTTAATGAATAAAGTTAATCGTTGATGCACCAGGGCACCGATATTCTGGAAGTGGGAATAGTGAACGTGACAGACTGCTCTGAATAAATTTTCGAAATAGCCTGTGGTTTAGGGGATTGATGCGCTGTTTACACATTCAGTCCTCTTACCACATACGCCAAGGCCGGTATTTCTATACGCGGCATGTGCCTAGTTCAACCCCACTTGTATGGGGAAAACACGATCTACTATGTAACTCGGTCTGTGCAGGTTCTCGTTTGACTTTAACGTCACTAGCTGGAAAAACTTGCTGAGACTTCAGCACCGCGTTTCTTTCTTAAACTCTGATATTGATCTTTCATACTTTCAATGATCTCAACCAGCATTTGTGAATGTGCAGTCGTATGACTCTGCTGATACGTGTAGGTGACCTGCCTGGACATCTTGTTAATGGAGTCCAGTAACCTCAGTTCTTCATCGTTTATCCTGTCCAGATGTTTCATTTTACTTCTCGCTTCTTCTTTCGTTACTCTATTTATAGGCCCTCAGCACAGCAGGGTCTGTGAAGCCGATTAAGTTTTAGCTGTGAACTTTTTACTTTGAAGGGTTTTATTAACCTGGGGCTATCAGCAGTTTGTTTCTATCAATGACTTTTTTCTACTGCATTTCACCCAGATTAGCCGGTTGCCAGGCGGCCTGCTGTAACAACCAGGTATCCTGTTTCACCAGCTCCAGTTCAAATTTATACACCCGTGCGCGTAGACTGGACAGCATACTGGCATCGGCAATGACGCTGCCTGCCATTGCGACATGCAGGGTTACGGAAGCCTGCGTCTTCGAGTGAAGCTTTATTTCGCGTATTTTGCTGAACAGGAAAATGCTTTTATGGCGAAAAAAATACAGCTGGGCCAGTTTCCTGAGCTGCAGTTTGTCGAGTTTTTTCTCATCACGGTAACTGTCGTGGATTAGCTCGGACAGATCACTGGCACTGCGATTTTCGGCAGCCTTGATGCCGTTATCAATAAACTGTCTAATTTCATCTTCCGGCGACAGCGGCGTACTGGAACAGGCCTGTAGCACCAGCAGGAATGTAATACATAGCCCGGTGAGTATTCTGTTAAGCATCTGAACTATTTTCGGGTGAAGGGTCAGCACTCAACTGACGGCTCAATAAGCGGTCAAATTCATCCTGCGGCAAAGGTCTGGAAAAATAATACCCCTGACAGAAGTCACAATCGATACTCGACAACAGACTGAACTGTTGTTCCGTTTCTATGCCTTCCGCAATGACCTTCAATCCAAGTTTATGTGACATCACGATGATCGCTTCGACGAGCGCAAAGTCACTCGGGTTATGTACGATGCCATCGACGAAAGACTTATCGATTTTCAGAAAATCGATATCAAACTTCTTTAAGTAAGAAAGTGCCGAATAGCCGGTGCCAAAATCATCGATCGCAACCTGGATACCTGCATCACGAAACTGCAGCAGCTGGTTGTTGATGCCGGGGTCATTCTCCATCAGGATGCCTTCGGTGATCTCGATCACCACACTTTCACCGGATAGATTGATCTGTGCCAGATGAATCAGCCAGTCCTTGGTCAGTTCTTTCGATTTAAACTGAACCGGAGAGACATTGATGCTGATCATGAAATGTGGATGGTAACTCTGCTGCCAGCGCTGCGCCTGCCGCGTTGCTTCCTGGAATACCCAGTCACCAATCTCTGTAATCAGATTGGTTTCCTCTGCCACTGGAATAAACTGTAAGGGGCTGATTAACCCGTCTCGCGGATGCCGCCAGCGAATCAGCGCTTCTGCTTTGATAATACTTCCACTCGCCACATCGATGACTGGCTGATAATGCAATTCAAACTGTGATTCTGTGATCGCTTCGCGTAAATCGTTCACGATTTGATGGCGTTTCTGCGATAAATCCTGCATTGCAGGGGTAAAGTAACTGAAGCAGCTTCGACCCAGTTCTTTCGAGCGGTACATTGCCTGATCGGCATTTTTCAATAAGTTCTGGGCAATATCACTATCCTCTGGACACAGTGTGATTCCGATACTGGCACTGATATAAATGGCTTCGCCATTGACCAGAAAAGCTTCACTCAGCTGTTTGATAATATCCGCTGATATCCGATCAACGAAATGAGCATCTTTCACACCGGACAGTATCAACGCAAACTCATCACCGCCTATTCGGGCAATAACATCCACTTCACGCACACAGGATGTAATTCGTTTGGTCACATCTTTAAGCAACAGATCACCAATATGATGCCCAAGGTTATCATTCACTTCCTTAAACCGGTCCAGATCAATAAACAGTAGTGCGAACGTCAGACCACTACGCTTTGACAGCCGGATATTATGTCGCAGTTGATCGGTAAACAGGCGCCGATTCGGTAAGTTGGTTAAAGGGTCGTAGTTCGCCTGCGACCAGATGATGCGCATAATTTTACGGCTGATTAAAAACATAACCACAAACACGATGGAGCCAATCAGGATGATGGCAATACCAAACCGGATCTTCAGGTTAACCGCCGGCTCGGTAATTTGTTCAAACGGCGCGATCGTAATCACGCTCCAGTCCAGCGCCTGATTGGCCCCAAACTCTGCCATGTCGGCAAAACCGGCCATCACTTTAGAACCATTCATGCCGCGATAGATGATGCTACCCACAGATTCCTGAGCTGAGAATTTTGCTAATAGCTCGGGCGCTGTCGCCAGGTCAGGAAAGGTATCGGTTACCTTAACATGGCTATTAGTCGTCGCAA
Source organism: Gammaproteobacteria bacterium (assembly GCA_014382695.1). Taxonomy (GTDB): domain Bacteria; phylum Pseudomonadota; class Gammaproteobacteria; genus JACNJF01. The sequence continues at coordinate 17,906 of JACNJF010000123.1, forward strand.
TTACTTTGCCATCGTTGTTTACGATATACGCATGGTGCTGGATATTTTCATTATTGCTGCTTAGGTCGCCCATAATTTCACTGGCTGCATTCAGGTTGGTTTCCAGCAGCAGCAACTTGAGCGGTGCTTGATCGGATTCATTAGTCACTGTGGTTAATAACACAACCCCCAGGGAACCATCATCGATCTCTGTAAGATTGGAAAAAAACACATCCCCCGGCTGGCTGCGCCTCGCCAGCGGAAGCAATTGTTTCAAGTCGGGGTAAAAATCCAGCACGTTGCGGCCAATTTCCTCTTCACTCGAAGAATGTGCAAGCACGACCCCTTCCAGCGTGGTAATTTCAATGTTATTGATGTAATGGTTTTCGGTAAAAATTTCAGCAATATATTTATTGATGGACTCCAGATCGTCCGTTTCTAAAATATCGGCTTTGGATATTTCACGGATATCGACCAGACGCTGGGCATAGAAGCGATCAATGTTGCGGCTGATCAGTATGGATTTATCTTTCAGGCCATTGGATAGCGTTTCGACCAGTGTTTCTGTTGCATTATGGCTGACTACAAAATAGATGATCCCCATTGGAATCAGGGAGATCAATAGCACAATCGCGCCGAGATAAAGACTCAGGCGTGTTTCATATTTAAAACCTCTTGCGGACATTGTTTGAATACAGCTCAACCGAGGTAAATAATTAAAAGTTAAGTTCAGTATAGATGCTAAAGGATTGTACTGTTGACTGAAACAGTAAATTATCAAACTTATGATTTATTTTATGAGCAGATGGCAGGAAAACTCTTTTCAGCGATCATCTAGAATAAAGACCGGACATGCTGACAAGCCCGCTGAAAAAGGCATAAAGCCTGTCCTGTTCTGGTGAAAAATACGCCTGTGAGACACAACCCCCCTGGTTTTACTCAGGAGGGCTGGAACTGATTTTCAGGATTTATTTCAGTGGTTTCAACTTCAGATCTTCGGTGGAAGCTTTGACAAAACCGTAGCTTTGATAAATATTCTGCGCCTGCTCTGTGCCGAGGTAAGACATAAAACGCATTGCGTTATAAGGGTTACGTCCTGTTTGCAGACTACCAATCGCATAGCCAACCTTATCCCGCATATTGTAGGGATCGGGTATAGCAACCCCTTCAACCTGGCGGCCTTCCTTCTGTGCGTGTATTACTTCAGAGGTCCATACGATGCCGACGTCGGCTTCGCCGTTTTCGATCCGATGTGGAGTTTCACGGTGATGACGCTCAGTGAAATAGGTTTTACCTTCGACAGCCCAGCAGCCTTTACACATTTTATTCGCGGTGACTTTTTCATGCAGGCCAAGGTCTTTCAGCATCTGTGAACCGTAGAACTTGAAAATCCCTTCAGTCAGCGGATTAGGATGGGATTGCACCAGATCATCACGCCCCAGATCCTGCGGCCCTTTGATGTTTTTCGGATTACCTTTGGCGACCATCAACTCCAGCTTGTTGTGTGTATAGATGCTGTAATCGTGCATGGTTCCCTGCTGGTTTAGTTTCTTTAGATGCCCCAGGTTGACACTCGCAAACAGGTCAGGGTTCTGCGCGGTGTTCTGGCCATTGATACTGCCCTGCTTAAGGATCTGCCCGTTTAGAATCTGCCCGGGTGGAATGGTTTCCACATAGATGCTCTTAATGTCAGGATTCTTTTGCTGAAAATCACTAATCACTTCTTCCATCGCCATAAACTGATTACCGGCCAGATACATCACCAGTTCAGCTTTATACGAATCTGAGACTTTTCCATATTCAATCTTGCCATCGCTGTAGAAGGTGCGATAGTCATGACCTTCCCCGGCATCGGCTTCGGCGGCGTCTTTTGATTGCGCGAAAGCACTGACTGAAAAGCTCAGGCCTGTCGCAAGCAATGTCATCATTGCCAGTTGTTTAAAATTCATTGAGTCATCCTCTTTATGATTATTAGAGGATGCAGTTTCAACATGAACCGCCTCACAACACAATTGGTAAGACTGCCAAGGGCTATACGGTATTTTTACTAGGTTCTTCAAAAAAACCTGATGAAACAGCTAGTTGTACGAGCTCAGTAGAAGATTTAGCTTTCGATTTGCGCAATAGATTAGCTCGGTGCATATCCACCGTTTTGCTACTGATCGCCATTATTCTTGCCATTTCCTTGGTCGACTCACCCTGTGTCAGCAATTGCAGTACTTCCTTTTCACGCGGAGTAAGATCGGCCAGGCGCTGTTTCAACGTTAGCAACTGATGGTCGCTGCGCTGTTGCTGCTCTATCAGCAGAATTTCCTGGCTAATCCACTGTGCTACCAGATGGAGCATTTTAAAGCTCAACGCAGAATTCAGCTGCTGGGTACCCTGTAGATTATCCAGCGGATACTGTGCCGCCGTGCCAAACTCAAACAGGTAGCATTGCTGCGGATCCACCATGACAGGACAGGCAATATAACGATGCCAGTCTGCGTTCGCCTGCTGAAAAACCAGTTGCTGAGTGTCAATAGCCTGCTGCGACAGGGCGATGGAAAGCTGCACTGCAGAAGAAGCCGTTGCAGGACTGCAATCACAGGCGCTAAAACGGCCGCCCTGGTAACTTGAAACAAGCGCCTGTTCGGTGCCCAGAAAAAGGCGCAGGGCGTCGACGATTAAACACAGCTTCTGGGTGCGATTCAGCTCATCACGCATAAAGATATCGTACAGCGATTGCGCCAGCTCACAGCTATCGCTCAGACTGTTATCCACATTGATATGTGACTCTATTTTATTCTGCAACGCCAGATTGGTCTGATTCAGTTCTTCGGTACGTAGCTGGATGCGGTCCTCCAGTTGCTCCTGATGCCGCTGCAAAGCCAACTGAGTCGACTGCAGGTGCTGATTCGTACGATACAGACGGATCAGCGTAGCCAGACTGATCAGCACCAGCAGAATGATGATCACCAGCCAGTGTCGATAGGCTAACCAGAAACTGCTGAAGTCGAGCGAAACCGGCTGATAAGGCTCAACCTGCAGGCGCCGTAATACCGCATGTACCGCATCGTAATTGAGTGGAATAGTCCAGCCGGCCCCCGCTGCGCGCAGTGCGGCGTCATCGTCTTCCTTCATCAGCAACAGTGCAAGCGCAAGCTGTTTGGACAGGGCTGTATCGGTCGCCGGTAATTTGGCGAAAGCCCACTCCGGGTATAGATCTACGCTATGCAACAGTGGAAATGCTGCATGCTGCTGCGGCGCAAGAATACGCAGCTGTGACAGCTCAATCTCACCCTGTTCGGCCATTTTCTCAAGGATACCACTGCGAACCGTGCCGACATCGGCATTCCCGGCTAACACGGCCCTGACCACATCGGCATGCGGAAAGCCCAGCCACTTAACCGTCATTTCCTGCAATGGATCAATACCGATACTGAGTAAAGCATCCTGTGCCAGTTGAAACCCACCGAAGGCGTCTTCGTTCACCGCTGCCAGGCTACGCCCCCGGAGTTGCTGCAGTTCGGTGAGTTCGCTGCTGGCGCGGGTAAAGATAACCGCACTGAACTGTTCCAGCCGGGTCTGCTGAAACTGGTACAGAAAGGTCGCGATTCGGGTCACCCCAAATTTAACTTCGAGACGGATGTAATGACTCGGATTGGTCAGGATAAAGTCCAGCTCGCCCTTGTTGATCGCATGCTCAAACTCGGCATGACTCAGCGCGACGATGTGAAACTGGTGATCAGTAATTTGACGTGATAGATAATCCGCTGTTGGTTGCCAGCGGCTTAATGCCTGTGGTTTGCCATCATAGGCGAGTACAGCGATCGACACCGATGCGGCCTGCAGCGGTGTGTGTAACATCAGATACAGCAGTAATACGCTCAGAATTTTCATAGCACAGCGAATCAACCGGGTAAGCCCATGACTTTGAACTGAAGCGGAGTGATTCAGCCCGTTGTGTTAAATTTTTTCAAGTTATGTAGCGGAACAGGAAACCGATTTCACCAGATAACGGTCTATCGTCGAAACCGAGCAGCGTTGTACCAGTCGCACCATCACAAAGATGATCACCAGAGTAAATATAACACGGCCGAGCAGGATTCCGCTCAGATCAGCGCCGATCAGCATCATCAACAGAGTATCCTCGATCAGGCTGTGTGACAGGCCCAACAGGGAAATCGAAAACAGTACATCACGTGGCTTGATATGCCCGGCCTGAGCCTCGTTAATCAACAGCGCTCCACCGTAGGAAATGCCAAGGGTCACCCCCACCAGAGTAATGGTTTCGGCTTCACGCCCGATACCCAGCAGCTGTAAAACCGGACGCAACAGATTGGTGATATGATCGATAATGCCGACTCGTTTCAACACATCCAGTAACAACACCAGCGCAAACACAATACAGAAGATGATGACCAGGCTGGTGAGCTGACCGTATGCCCAGCTGAGCAGTGATTTATCCACCACCTCGGGGGTCCACAGCAACTCAGCCGGCTGTTGCAACCAGTTTCCAGCGCTATAGATAAGGTTAAACAGGATACCAAATAGAATCGCCATGCCGACCCGCAACAGTATGGTCAGACTGATACGAACACCGGCTTTTTGCGCGATACGTCCTTCTATCGGCAGTGCATGAGCAATCAGCATCATGCTGCTGATGATGGTAACCTGAGCCACCGTCATCGGAACATCGGAGGCCAGACTGGCATACACCACGATTCCGCCGTAAAGATTGGTAACCAACGCAGTGGCCCACACCAGCCCCATGGCTCCGGGAAGGCCAACCCACTCCATAATAGGCGAAAGCCATTCGGACAGCAGGATAACCAGACCCAACTGTTCCAGAATTTTGATCACGATAATGATCGGTATCATCAGCTTAAACAGGGTAAGACTAATGCCTGCGGATTTTTTAAAAATATTCAGCAGGTAGTTCATGCGAAGTTAGAGGTTATGCTGCTTACGAATATGCTGCAGTAGCCCTGCAGAAGCATCCTGGATCAGATCCAGTACAAACTCAAAACCATTCTTGCCGCCATAGTAAGGATCAGGCACTTCACGCTCGGAAAATTGACTCGCATAATCCAGCAACAGTGCCAGCTCGGCCTTACCATCACCCGGATTCTGTGCCTGCATATCGGAAAAGTTATCCTGATCCATAGCCAGCAGGTAATCAAACTCGTGGAAATCCGTGGCCATAAATTTCCTGCCGCGCAGCATCGAGATATCAATCTGACGGTTGCTAGCCGCCGTCTGTGAGCGCCGGTCGGGCGCTTCACCGATATGATAGGCATGAGTGCCTGCCGAATCGATATGGATGGCTGCAGTCAGCCCCTGCTGTTGCACCAGTTTACGAAAGGCACCTTCGGCAGTAGGAGATCTACAGATGTTTCCCATGCACACAAACAGGACTTTAATAGGTTGTTTATCAGTCATAAAAATAAAATATTATCCGGAAATTAAGACTCTTGGCTGCATTCGAGTATCAGTCAAAGTAGTGTATAAAAAACTGGATATCCACCTCGCTACCCGCCTCGACCGGTCCGCACTCTTCCGCTAAAACCATAAAGCAATTGGCCTGACTCATCGAGGTCAGTATGCCAGAACCCTGTTTCCCGGTCAGGGCGACCTGCAGATTTCCCTGCGCATCGGTGCTGGCGATGGCGCGCTGAAACTCACGCCGTCCCGGATTTTTTCGGATCGCATGCAGGCTGCGTGCTTTCAGTGTCAACACGTCTTTATGCGGCAGCCCCTTCAGCTTCCTGAGACAGGGTAAAACGAATTGATAAAACGTCACCATCACCGCTACCGGGTTACCCGGCAGCCCGAAAAACAGCGTATCGTTGATCTTGCCGGAAGTTAAAGGACGACCAGGTTTCATCAGGATCTTCCAGAAATCCATGCTGCCGATATCCTGCAAAATATCCTTGATGTAATCGGCCTCACCCACCGACACTCCGCCCGACGTGAGCACAACATCGGAACAGCGTGCCGCCGCTAACAGCGCCTGACGAATAGCTTCCGGGTCATCCCTGACCACACCCATATCGATGATATCCACATCACAGGCTTTCAGCAGACCATACAGACTGTAGCGATTGCTGTCGTAGATATCACCGCTGCGCAGCGTTTCGCCGATCGACCTAAGCTCATCACCGGTGGAGAAAAAACTGACCCTGGGTTTTCTGTAGAGTGTCATTTCATTGATGCCGAGGGACGCCAGTACGCCAAGTTCGGCGGCGTTGATACGGCTCCCCTTTTGCAGCACCGTACTGCCCTGGCTGATATCTTCACCGGCAAAGCGCAGGTTCTGATTTTTGCGATGACCCGTACCAATTTCAACATGCTCAGCATCCAGCACATTTACATCTTCCTGAATCACGATGGTATCGGTACTCGCTGGCACCATCGCACCAGTCATGATACGCACACACTGATTTTGCTGACATTCGCTGGTAAATGGTTTACCGGCAAAGGCGGTTCCAATTACCTGAAAGGAGCGACTACTGGCTGCAGGCAGGTCTGCGCTACGCAGTGCATACCCATCCATCGCAGAGTTATTGTGCGCCGGTACGTCGCAGGGTGATCTGATATCTTCGAATAAAATGCCGTGCAGACAGTCACGCAAGGCTCGCTGTTGATATTCAGCGATTACCGGGGTTGCTGTGAGTATCGCCGTTACCGCCGCAGCGACTGTTATCGCGCCCTGTTCGAAAGAATCATTGCAACTGGGCTGTTTGATCATTGTTCTCGCACTTTGGTTGAGGGATTAAAAAAGCTCAGGCCGGAAATACCAGCCGGTAGATAAAGTCAGCAATCATTTCGGGCTTATTCAGGTCGAGTAACTGTAAGTCGGTCTGTATGTCCTGGTTATGATCACTCGCCAGCGCAATAATATCCTGATCATTTTCGAACAGATAGGGTTTATTTAATGCGGCTCGGTGTAATTCTATTTTGGCGAAATGCTCGCGCTTGAAGCCTTCCACCAGAATCAGATCGATATTGGCATGATCCAGGTCATCGATCAGTTCAAACAGCTTCGGTTCCGCCTGAAACGATTCAAACTCGGTGATCAGGGCTTTGCGCCGAGCGGAGGAAATCAGCATCTGGTAGGCACCGGCCTTGCGTAATTCAAAGCTGTCTTTTCCCGGATGATCGATCTCAAAATCATGATGTGCGTGTTTAATAACCGCGATACGAATATCTCGCTGCCGGAGCAGTACGATAATTTTTTTGAGCAGAGTTGTTTTACCGGTACCGCTGTAAGCAGAAAAACCGATAACCGGAGGTAGTCTAGTCGCCATCATTAAACACGCTTTAATGCATGTCTTCGGGTGAATTGATATTGGTAAACATTGTTTTTTGATCACTGAAATCAACCAGCTCTATCGAATGCTGCCGATACCACAGGTCGATTTTGCGATCCCCGGCCGCCAGATACTGTTGCAGACTGTGTTGCAGGGAAACCGGGATCAGTGCATACACCGGCTGCATGCGCTCACCATCACTGGCAATCGCGATATCACAGCCCGAGCGATTCTTCGCCTGCATCATACGCTGCAGGTAATCTGGCGCGAGCAGCGGCCCATCACAGGGCAAGGTTAGAATACAGGTACTTTTTACCGAAGACATACAGGCCAGAAACCCGGCTAACGGACCCTGAAAATCATTCAGCGAATCCTCTACCACCGGATAGCCCAACGCGGCATATTCATCTCGGTTACGGTTCGCATTAATCACAATTTGCCCCGTCTGCTGGCTGACAGCCGTAAGCACATGAGCGATGAGTGTTTGATGTTGATAACGGACCAGACCCTTATCCTGTCCGCCCATGCGACTTCCACGCCCGCCCGCCAGAATGACCGCCGTGATATCAGCCGATTTCAGAGACTTCATGCACGATTATATTTGTAGTTGTTAAGGTCGGTGACTCTAGCAGATTTATTACGCGGTTTCAGGTTTGTCAATTTGCCATGATCAATCTGTAGACGCTCATCCTGCAGGCCGTTAAATATTTCCGGATCATGACTGGCAATCACCATGCCGATTCCCTGGCTCTTGAACTGTTCGAGCAGTTTTAGTGTACGCAGCTTGGACTGTTGATCCAGATTAGCGGTCGGCTCATCCAGTAACACGACTTCCGGATTACGTAAATAAGCTCTTGCAATCGCAACCCGCTGCTTCTCACCGCCTGACAGGCTTTTCGCATTTTGCTGGATAATATCCTCAATCCCTGCCCACTCAATAGCTTTCTCAATCAACTGCAGCGGTTGGCGACTGACCTTCACAATGTATTGCAGGTTCTGTTCTACACTGCCTTCAAACATATACGGCTGTTGATGCAGATACATAATATTTTTCAGCAAGATGGATTTGCCCTGGCTCCATTTGTAGTCTTTGTGATTGATCCGAAGATTACCGCTATCTGGCTTTTCAAGACCCGCCATTATTTTTAACAGGGTCGACTTACCCGCACCATTCTCACCGATCAACAGGGTACACTGGGTGGCATTAATCTTAATGCGGGCATCTGCCAGAACCTGGCGGGATCGATAGGACTTGTTGATTCCAAGAAAATTATATTCGAAGTTATTCATTATTCAGGTTCAATACAGATGATTTGATTTACCAGTAATGGCAAATCGAACGATATACGATCGCAAATATTTTTTGCAGATATACTTAAAGCAATTCCAGTGCCAACCCTTTCTTTACGCAATTACAGCTTAAAATCAGCTGGCTAAAGTGTTATTTTAAGTAGAGAATATGCGAAAAAAGTTATAATTATTACCGCTTAAATAGAAGTTAAGTTTCTATTTAACGAAAAAAACATTAGAACATGGGACAAAATAACCCAGGGCACCTTGTAGATACGGTCATTTATGCACCAGTGTCTATTGAAGTAAATTATGAGGAGCAGAGTACCACCATGAGCCAGCCAGCAGTCAAAAATGATTCAATAAAACAGGATCAAACCATACCCATTAATCAGGCTAATGTTAACCTTTTAAAGCAACGCTCAATTCTGGTGATTGATGATGAACACGGCATCCGAAATTTCCTGATCAAGGGCCTGTCGAAGTATGTTGGACTAGTCGAATCCGCTGAAAATGTAGAAAAAGCAGAAGCACTACGCCAACGCTGCCATTTTGACCTGATCATTTCAGATATCAAACTACCCGGAAAATCAGGCGTAGAATGGGTTGAAGAACTACGTGAGTCTGGCTGTTCGACTGCGGTCATCTTCATCACTGCACACGCCCATCTGGATGTTGCAATTTCAGCCATACGAGCAGGTGCGGCAGACTTCATCATCAAACCTTTTCGTATGGACCAAATCATTAATGCGGTCGAACGCTGCATCGAACGGCAGGATATGAAGCGGGAAAACTTTGTGTTACGACGCCAGGTCGACAAGATTTACGACAGTTCCGGGATGATCGGTGCCTGTCAGCTGATACAGAACCTGTGCTCTGTGATAAAACGCGTAGCGCCGATGCCTTCCACCATATTGATCGAAGGTGAATCGGGTACCGGCAAGGAACTGGCAGCCAAGAGTATTCATGACTTGAGCGGACGCAAGGGCAGTTTCGTACCGGTTAACTGTGGCGCAATCTCGGCTGAACTGCTGGAAAGCGAACTCTTCGGCCATGTAAAAGGTGCTTTTACCGGCGCTCATCAGGGCCGCGAAGGTCTGTTCACCTATGCCAATGGCGGCACCCTGTTCCTGGATGAAATCGGCGAGATGCCGATGTCGATGCAGGCTCACTTGCTCCGGGTACTGGAAGAAAAAACTATCCGCCCGGTCGGTGCCAATCAGGAAGTCCCGGTGGATGCACGCATCATTGCCGCAACCAATCGCAAACTTGAACAACTGGTCGTGGAAGGCAAATTCCGTCAGGATCTTTTCTTCCGCCTGAATGTTCTGAACCTGCATATACCGGCCTTACGCGAACGCATTGAAGACCTCAAAATTCTGGCGCAATATTTCATTCAAACCCTGTCAGCCAGTCTTGGCATTAAGCCTATTGCACTTGACGAGTCTGAACTGGCTCTGTTATCCAGCTATCACTGGCCAGGTAATGTGCGTGAACTGAAAAATGTGATCGAACGCAGCCTGTTACTGAACAAGCCTGCCAGCGAATGTATTACCGGTTCGGTGCAAAAACCCGCCGTAACCGATAGTTCAGCCCCCGCAGGTATTCTACTGGAAGATATTGAAAAGCATCATATCCTGAAAATCCTCAACATGGAGGGCGGCAATAAATCGGCAGCGGCCCGTCATCTGGGAATCTCCAGAAAAACCCTTGAACGCAAGGTCGCAGCCTGGGAACAGCAGCCATTTTAAAGTGGTTCTGGCGGATGCGACCGGTTCGTCTTATCCTGAATAAAATTCGCCACAGCCTGCGCTATAAACTACTGGTACTGGTGTTATTCCCGATCGTTGTGGTGATGCCGATTGCACTGCTACTAGCCATTTACTGGGGCTCAAATTTCAGTTATGAGCAGCTATACATCAAGGTCAATACAGACCTGTCGGTTTCGCATGACGTGTTCCAGCGCATCCAGCGAGATTACCTGCATGCACTGGGTAAAACCGGCGAGTCCTACCCGTTTAGAACCGCTCTTGCCAGTGCCGATAGTACCGAAATACAGTTACAGATTCGCCGCCTGCAACAGGAAAATGCGTTTTCCTACATCCACCTGACCGACCAGAATGGCACTGTTATTCATCCACGGGAAGACTCGGGACAGGCTGTCAGCACCCGCTACTCTTCCGCTCGAGAGGCCGCCAGAGCTGGCATCCAGTCATCTGGCATCGAGATCTTCTCCGCCGCTGAACTGGCTGTCGAGCATCTGGCCGGACCGTTAAAACTGCCGCTCATCACAACCCCCCGCGCGCGCTAGTGAACGAAAGGTCGAAGACCGAGGCATGATGATTCGAGCGCTGTATCCCATACTTGCACAAAATGGGAACGTCGAAGCGATTCTGGATGCTGGCGTGCTGTTGAATGCCAACTTCAACTTCGTCGATATCATCCGCGATCTGGTGTATGGTCCGGGCAGTCTGATCAGCGGCAGTATTGGTACCGTTACGGTGTTTCTGGATGACGTGCGGATTAGCACCAATGTACCGATCCGGCCGGGCGAAAGAGCACTCGGCACCCGCGTATCGGATGAAGTCAGAAGCAAGGTTCTGGATCAGGGACAGACCTGGATCAACCGAGCCTTCGTGGTTAACGACTGGTACATCTCTTCTTATGAACCGATACTGGACATCGATGGCAAACGTGTCGGTATGCTGTATGCCGGTTTTCTCGAAACGCCCTTTCGCCAGTCGTTACTGAAAGCACTCGCGGTGCTGGTACTGCTGTTCTTCGCACTGATGGGACTGGCAGGACTGGTCGCAGTGAAAGGTGCCAAATCTATTTTTAAGCCGATCGAGCAGATGAGTCTGGTGGTGCATGCGACACGCCGGGGCGAACAGAGAAGACTGGGCAAAATAGCCTCAAAAGATGAAATCGGCACACTGGCGCAGGAACTTGACGTGATGCTGGAGCTGCTGAACGAGCGTAAACACCTGCTACAAAACTGGGCCGATGCGCTGGAAGAAAAAGTCGAAGAACGAACCTCAGAATTAAAGATTAAAAACACTGAACTGACGCATACCATCCAGGTGTTACGTAAAACCCGCCAACAGCTGGTGAGCGCAGAAAAACTCGCAGCGCTGGGTGAACTAACCGCCGGAGTCGCGCATGAAATCAATAATCCGACCGCAGTCATGCTCGGTAATCTGGATATTATTATCGCTGAATTGGGGCCGGCTCTGGAGCCGGTGCAGGATGAGGTTGACCTGGTAGTCGAGCAAATCTACCGCATCAAGGACATCACCAATAATCTGCTGCAATACGCCAAACCGGATACCTATGCCGGTTACATGGTCGAGACCGATATCAATACTGTGATCAAAGACACCCTCAAACTGGTGCGCCATTTACGCCCACGCAGTCATTACAGGTTAGAACTACAGACCTGTGCCAGTCTGAAAATTCAGATAAACCCACAGGAACTGCAACAGGTTCTGGTCAATCTGATCGGCAATGCGATTCAGGCCTTACCCGACAGCCATGGTCTGATCAACATCATCACTCAGGACCAGTCGGATAGCGTTCAGATCATCATTCAGGACAACGGACATGGCATGGATAGTGACAGTGTCAACAAGGCTTTCAACCCTTTTTATACCACCAAGGGCCAGGGTGAAGGCACCGGTCTGGGGCTTTCCATCAGTTACAGCCTGATCCGTCGCTACGGCGGGGATATCGAAGTCATTTCCGGACTCGACAGCGGCACGACTTTCACCGTAACACTACTGTGCAATCCAGTGATGATGGAAGATGAAAAGATGATCAAGGAACAACTGGAAGAAATGGAGTCCAGCCTGATACAGGATTAAAACCGATTTAACCCGCGTTTATTCGCTATTTGCAGCGACCGCTACTTTGCGTGGCGTACGTGTTTTACGCACTTCCTTGATGCCATGTGCTTCGAGCAGACATTGCATCATGGTTTTTACGATGCGCGAGGGTTTCGGTGCACGCCGTACGATAGCCGAATACTGCACATTGTATTTAAACAGGTCACTTTCGATACGCTGCATCTTACCTTTCTCCACAAAGCTTTGCGCATAATGGTCCGGCAGAAAACCGATATAGCAGCCGGACAGAATGAGCATGGCAATCGATTCCTGATCATTCGAAACGGCTTCTCGTTTTAATTTAACATCATCGGCAAATTCCATATTGGGCGAGTGATAACCCAGACCGGCATAGCTGTATTCCTGTAGATCCTCCCAGCTCAGATCGGCATGCTTCTGGTCGAATAACGGATGCTCGGGCGCGCAGTAAAGATACATAGTCTCCCAGAACAGCGGAAAGTAATCGAGACAACTGGAATGGCGGTGCAAAGGTACGATGCCAAGATTGTAGGTGCCATCCATCACCAGTGGTTCGATCGCATTCAACGGCTGCACGTGCATCTGCAGGCTCACTTTGGGAGCCTGCAGATCAAACAGTTGCAGGGCATGCGGAATTTTAGCCGCTGGATTGGTGATCGAAAGATCCCCCATCGCAATGATCAGCGTACCGGTAATCTTTTGATGCAGCTCATGGACTTCAGAACGGAATGAATCCATCGCGCCCTGTAAGCGCAAAATAGAATTATAAACATGCCGACCTTCTTCGGTCAGGGTAAAACCTGCCCGCCCCCGCCGACACAGATGCAATCCGCCCAGGCGTATCTCAAGATCCTTCAGATGACGACTGATCACCGAGCGGCTGATATTTAACTTTAACTCGGCTGCCGACAGGCCACCGCTTTCTACAATCTGGCGAAACACGCGCAATAATCGAACATCGATATCGCTTAACTGACCTAGTAACATCTATACCCCAAACCTAATCAAATTTTTCCCGCTAATGCTCATTTCATTCAGCACAAACTGCCCTTTAAAACGTGCACTAACACACAATTAACTGCTGAAAGTTTCATAAACCAGAAAGCACGAATTCAAAACCCTGTATTTACATAAGCTAGCTTTATAACAAGTATAAGGCAAGATAAATACCTACACTGCCAGACATTTTAGCAGTAGAGTGGGGAAGCTATAAAGTTTCAGGATGAAACCTTAGTCTCCACCCGGCGCCGCACCCGTATTGGGCATGTTGCTAAACTTTCCAGAAATTCAGCGAACGGCTCTGATCATTGCTCAGGGTGATAGCAACTGTACTGAACAGCGACCAGTAGCGTTAAGAATAATAATATCAAAATATAAAAAGCCGACCCTTCCGAGTTGGCTAATCATTGAGGAGCAATCGATATGGTACAACAGAATCCGGCTAGCACTGATGGCATCATTGATCAGCTTGTTGCTTTATTACAGGCAAGACTGCCAGCGCAGGCCAATACACTCGAAACCTTTGTCAGACTGTACTATCGGGGAACTTCGAGCAAGGATCTGAACGAGTCCAGTATCACCGACCTCTACAGTAAAGTCATTGCACACTGGAGTCTGGGTAGCCATTTCAGCGCCGGCAGTGGCTGTAATATCCGAGTATACAATCCGCGCACAGAGGCGCAGGGATGGGATTCCATCCATACCATCGTTGAAGTGGTCACCGACGATGCCCCTTTTCTGGTGGACTCGGCCCGCATGGCAATTAATCGACTGGGATTCTCGATTCATCTGTCGATCCATCCGGTGATGCATATCGAGCGTGATGCTGAGGATAATTTCATGCAGGCGGTAGCGCGCAGTGATGCTGGCCCCACCGCGCGTCGTGAATCCTTCATGCTGTTTGAAATCGATCGTCAGAACGATCCGTCCATACTGGCCAGGATACAGACTGAAGTCCAGCAGGCAATCCAGGATGTGCATACTATCGTGTCTGATTTCGATGCGATGCGCAGTCGGCTCCAGTCCGACCTTGACCACCTCAACACACAGCCAGCGTCGATCAATGCCAACGAACTGCAGGAAGGAGCAGCCTTTCTACAATGGTTGATCGAAGATAATTTCGTTTTCTTCGGCTATCGTGAGCACCGCCTGATCAATCAGGATGGTGAAGATCAATTACAGATCGTCCCCGGCACCTCGCTCGGCCTGCTGCGCAAAACCGATGAAAACAGCGACTCCAGTTCATTATGCAGAAGCTTTGCCGCACTCCCGCCAGAGGCCCGTTGTCTGGCACGTAATCCCGAACTGCTGGTCATCACCCGCTCCGGTTCCGAATCGACCGTGCACCGTCCGGGCTATATGGATTACATTGGTATCAAGCAGTTCAATGCCGAAGGTGAAGTGATCGGAGAACATCGCTTTCTAGGACTGTATACCTCCGCCGCCTACACCGGCGATACGCGCAATATTCCGATCCTGCGCCGTAAGGTTGAAAATGTCATCAAAAGTACCGGCAGCCACGAAAATAGCCATGCCGCGCGCGCTGGCCGATATTCTGGAAACCTTTCCACGGGATGAAATGTTCCAGATTTCTGAACCAGAACTACTCGAAACAGCACTCGGCATACTGCAGTTACAGGAAAGACAGAAAACCACGCTATTTATCCGGCGAGACCCATTCGGGCGCTTTTACTCCTGTCTGGTGTATATCCCGCGCGATCATTTCAATACCGATGTCAGAAAGCAGATCAGCCTCATTCTGGAACAGGCTCTGCATGGAGAATCGATCAAGTTTTCTGTCAAGATTAGTGAATCGGTTCTGGCCAGAGTGCACTTTCTGATTCATATAACCCCTGGCACCTATAGTCCGCATGACAGCGCTAAAATCCAGGCCGACATCGTGGCCGCGATTCGCCCCTGGCGCGATTATCTGCATGATGCCCTGCTCGATCGTTTTGGCGAAGAAGAAGGCAATCGACTGCATCGCCATTACAGCGACGGTTTTCGCGCGGATTATCTTGAAACCTATTCGCCGGAGATTGCGCTACATGATATCCAGCAGATGGAAAAGCTCAGCCAGACGGGCGACATCGGGATGGCATTATTCCGTCCGCAGGATGCCCCCGACAACCTGCTGCGCTTTAAGCTGTACAGTTTCGGCCACCCGGTTCCACTCTCTGAAGCCCTGCCTATGCTGGAAAACATGGGCCTCAAGGTGATTGATGAGCATCCCACTAAAATCCGGCTGCCGGATAAGGAAGTCATCTGGATCCATGACTTTGGCATGCTGCATACCGAGCAGAACCTGCAACTGAACACGGTAAAGGAAATTTTTCAGGATGCCTTCCCACTGATTTTTCGCGGAAAAGTGTCCAACGATGGATTTAACCGGCTGACCCTGCGCGCGGGACTCGGCTGGCGCAGGGTGTTGATCCTGCGTGCCTATTCACGTTATCTGCGTCAGGTGCGCGGTACCTTCAGTCATGACTATATGATTCAGGCACTGATCGGCAATGCCGACATCGCCACCCTGCTGATCGAACTGTTCGAAGCGCGCTTCGATCCGCAGCGCGAACAGGCACGAGCACAAACCGTTGCCGGCATTGAAGCGCAAATCTATCAAGCACTGGATCAGGTTGCCAGCCTCGATGAAGACCGGATTATCCGCAGTTTTGCCGGAGCCATCAGTGCCAGTATCCGCACCAATTATTACCAGCCCGATATCAACGGTATTATCAAGGATTACCTGTCGTTCAAACTCGACTCCTCAAAAGTGCCTGAATTGCCGGACCCGCGCCCCAAATTCGAAATCTTTGTTTACTCGCCACGTGTCGAAGGTATCCATCTGCGCGGCGGCAGTGTTGCCCGCGGTGGTCTACGCTGGTCGGACCGCTCGGAAGACTTCCGTACCGAAGTACTGGGACTGGTAAAAGCCCAGATGGTGAAGAATGCGGTGATTGTTCCAGCCGGCTCGAAAGGTGGCTTTGTGGCTAAACAGTTACCGCCGAATGGCAATCGCGAACAGATCATGGCCGAAGGTATTGCCTGTTACCGGATCTTTATCAGCGCGCTGCTGGACCTGACCGACAATATCGTGGATGGCGTGATTCAGCCTCCGGTACTGGTGGTCAGACACGACAGCGATGACCCTTATCTGGTGGTCGCCGCCGATAAAGGCACCGCTACCTTTTCCGATATTGCGAATGGCGTGGCCGCCGATTACGGCTTCTGGCTGGGCGATGCCTTTGCCTCCGGTGGCTCGGTCGGCTACGATCACAAGGCCATGGGGATCACCGCAAGGGGCGCCTGGGAATCGGTAAAACGCCACTTTCATGAGCTTGGACTGGACACCAACCGCGATGAATTCAGTGTGATGGGCATCGGCGACATGAGCGGCGATGTGTTCGGCAATGGCCTGCTACTGTCACGTAAAATCCGCCTGCTCGGCGCGTTTAATCATCAGCATATCTTCCTCGATCCGTCGCCGGATTGCGAACTCAGCTTTAGTGAGCGCGCGCGACTATTCCAGCTGCCTCGTTCGAGCTGGGAAGATTACAATAATCAACTGATTTCAGCCGGTGGTGGACTCTATCTGCGCAGTGCGAAGAAAATCCCGATTACTGCAGAGGTACAGAGCATGCTGGGTATAGAGGCCAGCTCTCTGCCCCCTAACGAGCTGATCAAGGCCATGCTCAAAGCACCGGTCGATCTGTTGTGGAATGGCGGCATAGGCACCTATGTGAAGGCCAGTGATCAACAGCACCTGGAAGTCGGTGATCGGGCTAACGAAGCGGTCCGTATTAACGGTAAAGAGCTGCGCTGTCGGGTGGTAGCAGAAGGTGGCAACCTCGGCCTGACCCAACTCGGACGTATTGAATACGCACAGCATAAGGGTCGTATTTTTACCGATGCGATCGACAACTCAGCCGGCGTTGACTGCTCTGACCATGAAGTAAATATCAAGATCCTGCTCAACTCGGAGATCTCTGCGGGCAGCATGTCGTTCCCGCAGCGCAATGATCTGCTCGTCAGCATGACCGATGAAGTTGCCGCACTGGTGCTTAAAAATAACTATCAACAAACCAAAACGCTGACCCTGGCAAGCTCTCAATCATTGCGTATGATAGAAGTGCATGCGCGCCTGATACGGTCACTTGAATTGCGCGGCGCATTGAACCGGGTGATTGAGTATTTACCCTCCGAAGAAATCATCCTGGAGCGGATGAATAAGGCGGAAGGATTGACCTCACCCGAACTGTCTGTGTTGCTAGCCTACGTCAAGATCGATCTGTACGATCAATTGATCGTATCTGATTTGCCTGAACAGGCTTATCTGCAAAGCTCACTGTTGAATTACTTCCCGACACCCCTGCGTGGCGCATTTCCGGTTGCAATGAACAACCATCGTCTGCGTAGAGAAATCATCACCACCGAACTTACCAATGGCATGGTCAATCGCGCAGGCATTACCTTCGCCTATCGAATGAGCGAAGAAACCGGTGCCAGCCCGGCAGACATTACCAAGGCCTATATCATTATCCGCGAAATCTTTAGCCTGGCAGGCCTGTGGAGCGAACTGGAAGCGCTGGATGGAATGATCGCTACGGATGTACAAACGTCGATCTACTTTGACTCGCGTAAACTGATGGAAAGAGCCGTACGCTGGATCATTCAAAACCGACCCTGCCCGCTCTCGATTGACCAGAATATTGAACGCTACCGGCCGCTGCTGCAATATCTGGCAACCATACTGGTCACCCGTATCGATCAACAGCAGCATAAAAACGCGCAGGCCAAAACCATTAAACTGATCAAGGCCGGAGTACCCGAATCCCTCGCGATTCGAGTAGCCACCTTCGATGCACTCTCATTCGGTATGGAACTGGTGGAAACCGCTATCGCCACCCAGATCGATCTGGATGTAGTGGTGGCGGTTTACTTTCAGACCGGTGAGCAACTACAGCTTAACTGGTTAAGAAACAGTATCTCAGAACTTCCACGCAATACGCACTGGCAGGCCATCGCGCGAGGCACGCTCAGAGATGATCTTCTGGAGCTGCACAATTTAATCACCAGTCAGGTCCTGTATTGCGTTCCGGCACATGCCGAAGCAGATGCGCTGGAAAGCTGGATCGGACAGAATAAAAAACAGGCCGATCACTGTTTCAAGCTCATTACCGAGCTGCACACAGGCCCGGCTCCTGACTATACGATGCTATCTGTCATCTTACGCGAACTCAGGCGACTGGTTCATCAACCAGTTCCTGCAGCTGTGGCAATTCCAACAACAGGTGTCGCATGAGCATAAAATCTACTACGGCCATAACGGGAATCACAACAATACCAGGAGGCATCCATGTCTGAAAATAACACTATACCCTTGAGAAAGTCGCTGGATTACTACCATAGTGCAAGCCAGCTACGATTCGATACCTGGCATCGACTCGAACATTACACCACACAGCTGAGTGACCGATCTGCACGTAAAGCGGATATTGCGCGCTTCAAGAAAGCCGCCCACGATGCAATGAGCATTCTCGAAACCATCGAATACTATACCGCGTTTCCTTCACGCGAAGATTTCAAGACGCTGTGGAAATTCCTCGATCGTGAAGACTACTCGACCCTTTCGCGCATGGTTGTGCGTCTGGTACGAGCCATCACCACCCATTCCTATCAGCGTAATACTTTTTCTTCCATCCAGCGCCTTAGCGTGGGTGATGAATCGGCCGATACCGAAGAAGAAAATGAACAGGATCCATCGCAGGTTAAACCCTACTTCGAAGTACTGTTTGTAGACGATATGAGCAATGCCGATGAAACCCGTCTACGCAATGGCCTACGCGAGATGCGCCGGCCCGATGATCGCTTTCACTATGAAGTGATTACGGTACCGACGTTTGAAGATGCGTTGATCGCAGTGCTGTTCAATTACAATATTCAGGCCTGTGTCATCCGTTACGGGTTTCCGTTTCGCTCCAAGAACCATCTGGAAGTCCTGCAGCGTTATCTGTCGGGTCTGAATGAGTCCGATGCTGAAGAACAGCCGGATAATGACCGTGGCCCGTTACTCGGTGCAATGATCTCCGAACTGCGTCCTGAACTAGACCTGTATCTGGTCACCGATGTGGCGGTTGAGGAAATCGCCGGCAGTATTGCGGAGAAATTCCGCCGCGTGTTTTACCGTCAGGAAGACTATCTGGAACTCCATCTGGCCATCCTCAGAGGCGTTTCCTCACGCTATGAAACACCCTTTTTCTCGGCCCTCAAGGAATACAGTCGTAAACCAACCGGCGTATTCCACGCGATGCCAATTTCGCGCGGGATGTCCCTGACCAAATCAAAATGGATACGCGACATGCTACATTTTTACGGCATGAACGTGTTTCTGGCAGAAACCTCTGCCACCTCTGGCGGTCTCGACTCACTGTTACAGCCGAGTGGTCCAATCAAAAAAGCGCAGGAACTGGCCGCACGTGCCTTCGGTGCCAGCCGTACCTATTTCGCCACCAATGGCACCTCAACATCAAATAAAATCGTGGTGCAGGCACTGATCAAGCCGGGTGACATCGTACTGGTCGATCGGGACTGTCATAAATCCCATCATTACGGCATGGTGCTGGCTGGCGCTCAGGTGTGCTATCTCGATTCCTACCCGCTCAGCCAGTATTCGATGTACGGTGCGGTGCCACTGGAAGAAGTCAAACACCGCCTGATCCAGTACCGCAACGCCGGGGTGCTCGATCGGGTCAAGATGCTGCTGCTGACAAACTGTACCTTCGATGGCATCGTGTATAACGTCGAACAGGTGATGCAGGAATGTCTGGCGATCAAACCGGATCTAATTTTCCTGTGGGATGAAGCCTGGTTTGCGTTTGCTGGATTTCACCCGACCTATCGCAAACGGACCGCGATGTACTGCGCAAAGATGCTGGAAGCACGTTACCAGAGCACCCAATACCGCGAGAGCTATGCCGCCTATAAGAAAACCCTGAAGAAGCTGGAATCCAAGGGTAACGATGAGGCCTGGATTGAGACCCCGCTGATGCCGGATCCGGACAAGGTCAAGATCCGCGTGTATGCCACACAGTCGACCCATAAAACTCTGACCTCTCTGCGCCAGGGTTCGATGATTCATGTGTATGATCAGGAATTCCGGCACAAGGTGGAAGAATCTTTCTCCGAAGCCTTCATGACCCACACCTCGACGTCACCTAACTATCAGATTATTGCATCACTCGATGTCGGTCGCCGTCAGGTCGAACTGGAAGGCTATGAACTGGTACAGAAGCAGCTCGATCTGGCCATGGCATTGCGTGAACGCATTACCACTCACCCACTGTTGAATCGTTTTTTCTCGGTGCTGGTGGCGAGCGAAATGATACCTCCGAAATTTCGTCCGTCCGGCATTGATACCTACTTCGATCCGCAAACAGGCTGGCGCAACCTGAATATGGAAGAAGCCTGGACCAAGGATAACTTTGTGATCGACCCCAGCAGGATCACGCTGTATATCGGCAACACAGGTATCGATGGCGACACCTTCAAAAACCGTTATCTGATGGACAAGTACGGGATCCAGGTGAATAAAACGTCGCGTAACTCGGTACTGTTTATGACCAATATCGGCACCACGCGCAGCTCGGTCGCCTACCTGATCGGGGTACTGGTAAAGATTGCCAACGATCTCGATCGCGAATGGAAAGACAGTAGTCCACGTGAACGCCGTATCATCGAACGACGCATCAAATCTCTGACCGTAGAGCTACCGCCACTGCCGGATTTCAGCTATTTCCATCCGATGTTTTCACGCGGCAAGGCGCTGGGTACGCCGGAAGGCGACATCCGCACCGCCTACTTCCTGTCTTACGACGAGCGCCTGTGTGACTACATGCGCATCGATGATGAACTGATCGAAGAGGAAATGGGCAAAGGACGCGAACTGGTGAGTGCCGGCTTTGTGATTCCCTACCCGCCGGGCTTTCCAATACTGGTACCCGGACAGGTTTTGAGTAAGGAGATACTCAACTTTATGCGCGCACTGGATGTAAAGGAAATCCATGGTTACAGAGCCGATCTCGGCTTAAGAGTATTTAGAGATGAAGCACTGATCAGCGGATCTGAAACCACGACCTCCAGAGTCACCGTAGCCGATATCGCAGCCGTTATCGCCCAGGAAACGAGCAATCTAGACTCTGATCAATCACCCGAAGATAATTAATAAACTCAGGACTAACTATGACTATTAAAAAATTACGCAATATTTCTGACATTCGTCGCTACTTCCATCGCAACGAAACACCTATATTCTTTTTTAGCGCGACCAACTTTAATCTGCTGGGTATCAGCGAATGGGTGTCTAACTTTCATTATATCAATTACATCGACTGTTTCGACGGGCGCCATCCGAACGTATTCGTACCCAGTGAAATACCACATCGTGAATTTGAAAGCATCGAAGACATCAATAACTACCTGCTGCAGCACAAGGAAGTGATCGACTTTGTAGAATCCAAAGGTCCCGGCGGTAAAGCGGTATTTCTGATGTTCGATGAACAGACCGAAGCACTCTGCGCTGAGCTGGGCCTCGATGTCTGGTTTCCGTCTGCTGAGCTGCGTTCCCGCGTCGATAACAAGATTGAAACCGTACGTATCGGTAATCGCGCTGGCGTCCCCAGCGTACCGAACATTCTGTCCAAAGTAGAAAGCTATAAACACCTGTGCGAAGTGTCTGCCGAACTCGGCACCGATCTGGTATTACAGTCTGCTTTCGGCGATTCCGGCAAGACCACCTGGTTTATCTCGAACCAAGAAGAATACAAAAAGTACGCCAAACAGATCGAAAAGGAAGATGAAATCAAGGTCATGAAACGGGTCAATGTACGCGGTTCAGCGATTGAAGCCTGTACCACCAAGAAAGGCACCATTGTTGGCCCGCTGATGACCGAACTGGTCGGCTTCAAGGAACTCACCCCGTACAAAGGTGGCTGGTGTGGTAATGAAATATTCCCCGACGCCTTCCCGCAGGATGTGCGCGATAAGGCGCGTGAATTTACCTTCAAGTTTGGTGAAGCTCTGCGCGAAGAAGGCTATCGTGGCTATTTTGAACTGGATTTCCTGATCGATCAGGATAACGGTGAAATCTATCTGGGTGAACTCAATCCACGTGTAACCGGTGTCAGCAGCCTGACTAACTCAGCCGCATTCGCTCACGCCGATGCGCCACTGTTTCTGTTCCATCTGCTGGAATTTTCCGATATCGATTTCGAACTGGATGTCGAAGAGCTGAATGATCGCTGGTCTGATCACGACAATATCGACGGCTGGAGCCAGCTAGTCCTTAAGTTCAACGAAGACCGGGTTGAATGGGTCAGTGGTGCACCCGAATCCGGTATCTGGCGTGCGGAGGATGACGGTCGCATGATGTATCAGCGCTTCGATTATCATCGGCGCGGTATCGTCAGCGAAAAAGAAGGCTTTTATCTACGCATCATTGGCGAGGGTGATTATATCTACAAGGGTGCTGACCTCGGCATTCTGATCACGCGTGGTCGCCTGATGAATGATGACTTCACCCTGAATGAAAGAGCTAAGCGCTGGATACGAGACCTGCATAATTCATACGTCTCTCAACCTCTGGAAAATGTAAAACAGGAGGATGTTCCGATGAGTCTGGAAGCAGGAGCTTTCAAGATTCTCTGATACGCATTTTCATGCATCTACATTTTGACGCGATTGCGGAGACTAAGCCGGGGCCAGTATGGACCGGCTTATTTAATCGTCACTGGGAAGCCTATAAAGCCTGGTTTTTATCATCCGGTGAAAGCGACCGGCCGAGTTATCTGGAATCGCGCCGGATGCTGCGAAAATATGTTCCTGAATTACTGCCCACCTATGAAAAACTGGTAGAGCTGGCGGGCGGCGGTGATCTGGCTGCCCGCTTTCTTGCCCTGTATCGACCTCCTCCCTATATCGCCGGCTGTTCGCAGGCGGTGTGGCCGGATCATTATCAGCCGATACTGGTGCGTAATTACGATTACAGCCCGAGCCTGTGTGAAGGCACCCTGTTGATGAGCCAATGGAACGAGCGGCGCGTGATTGCAATGGGTGACTGCCTTTGGGGAGTACTCGACGGGATTAACGATAGCGGTCTTTCGGTTTCACTTTCGTTCGGTGGCAGACGTGTGGTTGGCGATGGCTTTGGTGTGCCTCTGATCCTGCGCTATGTACTCGAATTTTGCGACACCTCGGAAGAAGCCGTAAAGGTACTGGAAAGAATACCGACTCACATGTCCTACAATGTCACGGTGCTGGACCGCAGCGGGCGTTTTCAGACTGTTTTTATGGCACCGGACAAAGACCCTGTGATACGCCAGATTCCGTTTGCGACCAATCATCAGGGCCGTATTGAATGGCATCGGCATGCACGTGCAACAGCTTCCCTCGAAAGAGAACGTTTTCTGGCGGATCGTCTGGCCGATAGTGTGGAAACCGAGAAAGGTTTCATTCGTTCGTTTATGGATTCCCCACTTTACTCGAAGAAATACCAGAATGGTTTCGGAACGGTTTATACGGCGGTGTATCGTCCACTGCAGGGCGCGATGGAATTACGCTGGCCGGGCATGACCTGGCGTCAGTCTTTCGATAACTTTCAGGAAGGACGTCAAACCATCCGTTACCTGTCGAAGGCTCCCGAGTATACCCAGAAGTAAATCTTTAACTGCCCTGTATTGTTGTGTACTCATAACTGGATGCAACTCGGTGTAGAAAGACTGCTGGACGGCTTCTACACCGATTTTTTGTCCATCTTTACAGCATTTCGTCGTTGGGTAGCTCATCCCTGACCACCAGCACGGAACGGGAAAAATGACGCACGACGCGTTCTGCATTCGGGCCTAACAGGTAATCCTTCATCTCTGGTCGATGCGAACCCATGATAATAAGATCCGCGTTAACTTTCTCGGCCATCGCGATGATCTCCCGGTAGGCTTTACCCTCCGCCACAATATGCTGGACTTTACAGTCGGCAGGGATCCTCCTGGTAACGAACTCATGCAACAATTTTCCGGTATCTTCCAGATGCCTCTTTTCGAAGCCTTCAGGAAAGTAATTACCAACAATGGACATTCCAAACTCAGGAATCACCGTCATCACATGTAAGCGTGCTCCAAAGGCCTTACAGTGCGCCAGTGCGACGGGTAAAGCGGAACGCCAGGAGCTTTCATGATTCAAATCGACAGGTAACAAAATATCTTTATACATTACTTTACTCCAACTAGGCTTTGACCGTTTCTGGCTCAGAGTGTGACGGTTGATCACGACGTTTGCGTTGCATCGATGCTATCAAGAACAGCAACAAAAGTGCAGGAATAAACATCAGCTGCTTATAAGGCTGAGATTGCGGTACCAGTAATTTGGTAATTTTCTGGTCAAACTCGAGTCCGGCTTTTTCAGCCGCACTATCAAACCCGGCATTATTAATGATCACGTCCTCTCCATCCACGCTAAAGTCGAGACCGGCATTCGATAGCCTTTCAGCACCGTCCTTACCATCAGGCATCAGTAGCACCGCGATAAAGCTTCGCGGATTACCGATTTCATCGAGTCCATCGATATTTAGCCGCAGTTGCTCACCAGGTTGCATGCCTGCCGCCGCTTCTACCAGTTGAGACGGACTACTTTCAGCATAGGGAGGCACCACTAGATCCATCCAGAATCCCGGTCGGAACAGGGTAAAAGCAATCAGTATCAGGGTCAGTGATTCATACAGACGGTTTTTGGTTAGGAAATACCCCTGCATCGCGGCGGTAAAAACCAGAATGCCGATGGTCGATATCACGAATACAAAAATACCCTCTGCCCAACCCACATTGATCAACAGTAGATCGGTGTTGAAAATAAACAGGAAAGGCAGAATGGCAGTCCGCAAACTGTAAAAGAAAGCGACAAAACCGGTTTTCATCGGATCACCGCCCGAGATCGCAGCGGCGGCAAAGGAGGCCAGCCCTACCGGCGGGGTTACATCCGCCATGATGCCGAAGTAAAACACAAACAGATGCACTGCAATCAACGGTACGATCAGCCCGGATTCCTGACCCAGGGTCACGATGACCGGAGCCAGTAAGGATGAGACCACAATATAGTTAGCCGTGGTCGGTAAACCCATACCCAGAATCAGGCTCAATACAGCGGTTA
>JACNJF010000081.1 GCA_014382695.1 Gammaproteobacteria bacterium
CCAGGGAATAAAATCTCTGTTAGATTAATCTATTAAGGTACTGAACTAAAAAATAAAGTCGTTTATGTTTAAAAATAGAGCCCGCCACAAAAAGCTAAGCAAGCAATTATGCGAACACCGTAACCGCTTTTATAAACTGGCGTATTCCTGGTCGGGAGACCGCATGCTGGCGGATGATCTGGTGCAGGATGCGACTCAAAAAGCGCTGACATCGTTTGATAGTCTAAAAGATGACACTAAATTAAAGGCCTGGACCTGCCAGATCATGCTGAACTGCTATCGTGACTGGCTTAGACGAAAAAAAGACACGGTCGATATCGAGGATCTGAACCTGTTAAGCCAGTCAGATCCGCATCTTGAACTCAGCAGCAGTGACACCACGCAGTTTGTACGGCACTGCATCCAGCAACTCAATGAAAACCACCGGAACGTCATCACACTGGTCGATTTGATGGAGTTTTCATACGAAGAGGTTTCACTTACACTGGAAATTCCGGTAGGGACGGTCATGAGCCGTTTATGCCGAGGCAGAGCACAGCTTAAACAGTTACTGGCACAAAGAAACGAACCACAGGCTAGCGCAGCAAACCATGGATTACGAAGAGTCAAATAATGAAAGATAGCCATCACAATTCGGACAAACCCATCTCGGATGAACTGATCAATGCGTTTATTGATCATCAGATTACCAACGAAGACCGGCTGGAGTTACTGTCTCATATCAAACAGGACGACACCCTGGCCAAACGCATCTGTGAAATGAAGCAGCTCAAAGAGTTGACCCAGCATGCTTTTGCCGACATTCCAGCACCGCCGCGTAACAGCGAACAGGTTCGCTCAGCATTTCCCCGACTGGCTGCAGCCATCGCCATTTTTTCACTTGGACTGCTACTCGGTATAGTGGGCATCTACAGTAGCCAGCATAGCCCGGCAAGCCTGCTGGCCAGTGCTGCCCAGCAGGTACAAACCCGGGTACTGGTTCATCTCACGTCGGCAGACCCTGCATCCGCCTTGAACACGCTGGCAAATCTGCAGCAATTACTCGATGAGTATCAACATAACCAGCAATCGGTGATGGTCGAAGTCATTGCCAATGGCGATGCCGTTCAACTGTTATCCAGCACCAGTCCAGCCATCGCTCAGCGTATTGCTGAGCTCACCAGTCAATATGACAACCTTAGTTTTGCCGCCTGCAAAAACACCATCGACCAGATGAGAATCACGCGCGGCCTGAATCTAGAATTACTCCCTCAGGTGAAACTGATCGATTCTGGTGTGGTACAGGTGATCCAGCGTCAGCGCGATGGCTGGACTTATATTCGTGGCTAAAAACCTGCTCTCACTGCTGCTTCTCGGCCTGTTAGTCAACCCCGTTTTTGCGGCCACAGAACGCATCGTGTATCACGTTCACCATACCGATGATGGCAGTTTTCGCAGAGTCATCAGCAATCTTGAAAACCTGCAACAGGGAATGTCTGATCAGCAACTGGAGATTAAACTGCTGTTACAGGGCAACAGCATCCAGCTACTTGACCCAAAGCGTCATGCCAGCGCATTACAGCAGCGCTTTAATACACTATTAGCGAGTGGAATCGGGGTAGAGGTCGAACGGGAATATTTGAATAAAAACCCTCAGCTGAAAAATGCTGGAGTCCAGCTCCAGGTACTCGATAGCCTGTTCGGCCGTATCATTGAGTTACAGAATCAGGGCTACCTGTACATCACCCCGTAACACCCACAAACTTTAGAAATTCCGTTGTTTCAATGGGTTAAAACAATCTGTTCTCAATCTGGCGAAACCAGACCGGCACAGAGGTCAAGCGCAGCAACAGACCACTCAACACGCCCGCACTGTTGGCCAGCATATCGGCAACCTCCATATAGCGGTAGCCGGTTAAACTCTGTAGCAATTCAATCAGGATACCATACAAAATCAGGCCCGCCGTAACCCACAACAGCTGGTGATTAAAGCGTACCAGAGTCGTAAAACCAGCAGAAAGTAAACCATAAGTGGTGAAGTGCAGCACCTTATCACTGGTGCCAATATCAGAAGACAATGGCAGCAGTGAAAAAAGTGCCACCAGGCCCAGCATGGCATACGCCATGCTGTACCAGAGCAGTGGTTTTTTTAACGGGGTGAGCTTTGATGCGAACAAAGCAGAGGGGCTATGCCGAATACACCGACTGGGCCGCCGATAAAGCAACCCCTTTGTTAATCGGTGCGCCCATGTCGGAGAGTATCGCTTCCAGTGCGGACAGACAGAAAATAACCTTTTCCGAACGCGCACTGTTGCCCATCAGACCGATGCGCCACACCTTGCCGGCCAGCGCCCCTAATCCGGAACCAATTTCCAGGTTGTACTCATTCAACAGGCGTGCACGTAGCAGCGCATCATCGACGCCATCGGGAATAAAAACGGTATTCAACTGAGGCAGACGATCGGCTTCCTTCACCACAAAATTGATACCCATTGCTTCCAGTCCGGCTTTTAGCGCCGAATGTTGGAAGGCATGACGATTCCAGGCATTTTCCAGCCCTTCTTCGCGCAGCATGACCAGCGACTCATGCAGCGCATACAGTGCATTCACCGGCGCCGTATGGTGATAGGCACGTTTGACACCTTCGCCCCAGTAACCCATCACCAGATTCAGATCCAGAAACCAGCTTTGCACTCTGGATTTGCGATTTTTGATTTTTTCGATAGCACGCTCACTGAAGGTAACCGGAGACAGCCCGGGTACACAGGACAGGCATTTCTGAGTGCCGGAATACACCGCATCCAGCCCCCACTCATCTACCTTGATCGGAGTGCCAGCGAGTGAGGTTACACAGTCGGCAATCACCAGACAGCCATGTTTATGCGCCAGTTCCCAGATCCCTTTGGCATCAGACTGGGCACCTGTCGAGGTTTCTGCATGCACGAAAGCGACCAGTGTTGCATCCTGATTGGATTCCAGTGCCTGCTCCAGTTTGGCCAGATCAACCGCCTTACCCCAGTCATCCAGCACCATCACCGCTATACCACCAGCGCGCTCAACGTTTTCTTTCATACGCCCGCCAAACACACCATTCTGGCACACGATCACCTTCTCACCCGGCTCGATCAGATTCACGAAACAGGTTTCCATACCGGCGGAACCGGGAGCCGAAACCGGAATGGTCAACTCATTATCGGTCTGAAAAGCATATTGCAGCAGTTTTTTCACTTCATCCATCATGTCCACAAAAGCCGGATCGAGATGGCCGATGGTGGGGCGCGATAACGCCTGCAGAATACGAGGATGTACATCGGATGGACCCGGACCCATCAGGGTTCTTACCGGTGGATTAAAAGAAACAGGCATGGGTGATGTCCCTAAAGTCAGATAAAATAAGAGCGAGAGTTTGTATCAATGCAAATGCCAAGTAAACCCTTAAAGCATAAGTATTTTAACGATACCGCCGATAAACAGATTGAACTATAAACTCTATGAGCTAAATTAAAGGTGAGACGGAAAAATTTAAAAATTTATCCACCTGCTATTTGCCTACACAGGGAAAAGTTAGATTCAGCGCCATTGATCAAGCGCTTTATACATCGGATTTATAGTTACTGATCAGGACCACAGAATCATGCCAAATGTTCAACCCATACGTATAAACACCGTAATCAGCAGGTTTTCATAATTCAGTGAAAAAAATTTTGCATACCGTGTTTTCAGGCAACTACCTGATTGGTTTAAGCGGCCTCAGTATTAGTTATTTTCTGGCCGGTCTAATCGGGCTGGAAATGCAGTCTGCACAGACCGGCATCACTCCATTCTGGCCGGCTTCCGGTATTATGTTCGCCGCCTTTGTGCTGTATGGCATCAAACTCTGGCCAGCGGTTTATATCAGCATGATCGCACTCGCGCTGATAGTCGGATACCCGGTCTGGTTTGCTCTGCTATCGGCCACCGGCAGTATTCTGGAGATTGCAGTACCATTATATTTTGCACGAAAAAAAGGCTTTACCGATACTCTGGGCTCGATACGTCAGCTCTACATCTTTATTCTGATCAGCTGGACCGGCCCGATCATCAGTGCATCGATGGGCATGCTTGGCCTGCTGATAATGGATACCGAACTGACGATCCCAACCATCAATATCTTTCTGATCTGGTGGCTGGGTAACAGTTTCGGTATTTTGCTGGTGGGCTCCAGCCTGATCCTGTTATACCCCTGCATTAAAAAGAATTACTGTCTGGTTTTGCGCAACGCTATCGTGCTTGGAGTCACCCTGTGTGCGGCGGTCATCAGTATCAGCGCGTTCCATAACATAGGCGACCTGAACTCTACCCTGCTACTCAACCTGATGATTCCACTGGTCGTACTGTCCTCCATATTCATCGGCTTTGCCGGCACTCTGATTCCCGTCTCCATCGCCTGTTTCACGATGATTATATTATCTCCCGGATTTCCTGAAGACGCGACCAGTCAGTACCCTCTCGGGATTCTCTATCTGGATATTCTTGAACTCTGGATCATCACCCTGACCGGACTGCTGGTCAGCACCGCACATCAGGAAAGCCTGCGACATATGAAGAACGACTGGATATTGTCTCATGATGGCCTGACCCAGTTAAAAAACCGCCGCTACTTTGATCACAAGCTACACGATATCTGCTCCGGTCTGCGCCATAGTGACAACCGCTTTAGCCTGCTGTTTCTCGATCTGAATAAATTCAAACAGGTTAATGATAGCGCCGGACACCTGGCCGGAGATGCCTGCCTGGCACATGTTGCCAGGCTACTCCAGCAGTCAACCCGCACGACCGATACGGTGGCACGCTGGGGCGGAGATGAATTTATGATACTGCTACCGGATTGCAATACAGAAACGGCCAGAGCAATTGCCAGCAAGATAAACCAGCAGCTGGAGGACAACCCTTTCTCCTTTAACCAGCAGCAGTATGAACTGAGTTTCAGCATAGGCATCAGCTCATCCAGAATCGACGATACCCCGGCCCTTATTATCGATCGGGCGGATAAATCCTGTTACCGGGAAAAATTACTGGATCAAGAAGGTGAAAAAATAGCCCTGTAATTTTTGTTAGCCAACCCTAAAAAGTTTGTTGTTTTTAATTACCCCCTTGATACTCTACAATCATCGATTCGACCCAATATTAAGTAAATAACTCATGGCGTTTGACCCCCTAAGCGGACAGTTTGATTTTAACGACTGGGATAAACAGCAGGTGCTGCAGGCGATGTGCACCTTCATGCCCAGCCAGAATGTTCTACATCTCCCCTCTCAACTCGGCCCTTACGAATGCGACGGCCTGTCTGCTTATCGAAAAGTGCCGAAGATGGTAGTGCTGCCGGAAACCATCGAGCAATGCCAGCAAGTGGTACGTTATTGCCAGCAGCACTCGATCCCGCTGATCGCACGTGGTGCCGGCACCGGGCTTGCCGGTGGTGTACTCCCGGTTGAACAGGCCATCGTTCTAAGCCTGGCCAAGTTCAACCAGATCACCCGAATCGATCCGCTACAACGCATCGCTATCGTTCAACCAGGGGTCAGAAACCTCGCCATCAGTGAGGCCGCCGCCCAATACGGACTGTATTACGCACCCGACCCGTCTTCCCAGATCGCCTGCTCGATCGGTGGCAACGTGGCCGAAAATTCGGGGGGCGTGCATAGCCTCAAATATGGCCTGACCGTGAACAATGTACTCGGTCTCAAAATCATCAACAGCGACGGCGAACTGCTCGACATCGGTGGCGGCGAGTGCATGGATAGCCCGGGGTATGATCTGCTGGCCCTGATGCATGGCTCCGAAGGCCTGCTCGGCATTATCGTCGAAGTCACCCTGCGTCTGATTCCAAAACCTCCCAGTGCGCAGGTCATTCTGGCCGCCTTCAACGAGATTGTGGATGCCGGCAAAGCGGTGCGCGACATCATCAGCGGCGGCATTATTCCGGCCGGTCTGGAAATGATGGATAAACTGGCGATTCAGGCCGCTGAAGATTTTGTGCATGCCGGCTATCCGCTGGCACAGGCCTTACTGCTGTGCGAACTGGATGGCACCCAGAGTGACATCGATCAGCAGATGGAAAAAGTGAAGCAGATTCTGAATGACTGCAATGCACACGATATCCGGCTATCAAAGGATGATCAGCAACGGGCTTTATTCTGGGCCGGGCGTAAGGCCGCCTTCCCCGCTGTCGGACGGATTTCACCCGATTACTACTGTATGGATGGCACTATCCCACGCCAGGCTTTACCCGAAGTACTGGGCCAGATCTCACAGTTTTCCGAACACTACGGTCTCGCGGTAGCGAATGTGTTCCATGCCGGAGACGGAAACCTGCACCCGCTGATACTGTACGATGCAAACAAACCAGGAGATCTGCAAAAAGCAGAAAATTTCGGCGGCGATATTCTGCGGCTATGTGTCGACATGGGCGGTACCATCACCGGTGAACATGGTGTCGGGGTCGAAAAGCTGGACCAGATGTGCCATCAGTTCCAGACCGCTGAGCTGCGCCAGTTTCATCAAATCAAGGCACAACTGGATCACACGGGCATCCTCAACCCGGGCAAGGCGATTCCCAGTCTGCACCGCTGTGCCGAACTGGGCGCGATGCACGTGCATAACGGGCAACTCCCCCATCCGGAAATTCCACGTTTCTAATGTCAGTCAGTCCTATGTCAAACGATAACACCATCCCGATCCGTGAGCAGGTCGAACAGGCTCTGGCCGATAACACACCGCTATCGATTCATGGCTCTCGCAGTCATGACTTCATGCTGGCCGATTATGCCCTGCCCAACAGCATCGATATGACGACGCATCATGGCATCATCGATTATCAGCCAAGCGAACTGAATATCAAGGCGCGTGCCGGTACGCGAGTGGCGGATATCCAGCAACTACTGGCTGAGCAACATCAGCGACTGCCAACCGACTTTATGCGCTGTGCACCAACTTCAACCCTGGGCGGCAGTGTCTCCATCGGTCATACGGGATCGGCGCGACCGTTTCAGGGCGCGATACGTGATCATATCCTGGGAGCCGGTCTGATCAATGGAGCGGCAGAGGTTCTCAAGTGCGGCGGGCAGGTGATGAAGAATGTGGCCGGTTATGATGTTTCTCGTTTGCTCACCGGTACCAGAGGCACGCTCGGACCGATACTGGATGTAACCCTTAAGGTATTACCGATTGCCGAGTCACAACACACGCTGATGTTTGAGTCTGACGAAAACCAGGCGATCCAGGCGATGAACCAGCTGGCCGGACAGTCTTTACCGCTGAGTGCCTGCATCTATCTGGATCAGCAACTGTATATCCGGCTCGAAGGCACCGAGTCGGTTGTCAACTGGGCACGTCAACAACTGGGGGGAGAGATTCTGCATCAGGCCAGCCAGTTCTGGGACAGCATTCAGCAGCAAACCCATGCCTTTTTCCAGTCATCCCATCCACTCTGGCGGGTTATCGTTCCCGCTACCAGTAACCGGCTGGAACTGGAAAATCACCATCACAGCCTGATCGACTGGTGTGGTGGTTTACGCTGGGTATATGCGAGTGAAATCACCCAGAGTGATTTTATCCATATCAGTAACCTGGGCGGATTTATCGAAAATTATCGCGCTGCCAGAGCGACCCACCCGGCCGAGTTGATGAGTAGCTTACAAAAGCAGATGCATCGCAGAATCAAGACCGCGTTTGATCCACAGCATATTTTTAATCCCGCCCTGTCCAGTTTCGAGTAGACGTCCAGCTATGCAAACCAGCCTCACCGCCGAATTATTAAAAACCGCAACCGGACAACGTGCCAACGAGATCCTGCGCAAATGCGTACATTGCGGATTCTGCACAGCCACCTGCCCCACCTATCAACTGCTTGGCGATGAACTGGATGGACCGCGTGGACGTATCTATCAGATCAAACAAATGCTGGAAGGCCAGCAGGCTGACCGGGAAATGCAGCTCCACCTGGATCGCTGCCTGAGTTGCCGCTCCTGTGAAACGACCTGCCCGTCAGGCGTCGACTATGCAGAACTGGCAGATATTGGGCGCCATTATATCGAGCAGAAAAACTTGCGCCCACTGCCACAGAAACTGATACGCAAACTACTCGGCTATGTGCTACCAAGGAAGAACCTGAATCAACTGCTGTTCCGCATCAGCAGTCGATTAAGGCCTTTACTGGGGCACTCATTGCAACAAAAAACGCCGATCATCCGGACCGCCAGAGAGTACCGACAGCCATCCATCAAAGCACAAAAAACCGTGCTGTTACTCGAAGGCTGTGTGCAGAGCACGCTCAGCCCGAACACCAATAGCGCGGCCGCAGTGGTGTTACAGACACTTGGTTACCAGGTTATCCGCCAGCAGCCTGTCACCTGCTGTGGTGCGGTCAACCATCATCTGAGCCAGCCTGAGCAGACCGCTCACTGGGTTACCCGCAATCTGCAGGAATGGTTAAGCATCCACCAGAACACCCCCCTTGACGCCATCGTTTCGAGCGCCACTGGCTGCGGTGCTATGCTCAAGGACTATCCGACTATCCTGCGCGAGCTGCCAGAGCAGGACCCTCGTTTTCAGCAACTGTTGCCTCTGATCAGAGATATCAGCGAACTTTTTTCCGCCCAGACCCTGCGTCACAACCATCCAACCTATAGCGCCAGCCAGCAGACCATTGCTTTCCATGCGCCCTGCACCCTGACCCACGCCCAGCGCCTGACTAACCCGCTGTATCAGCAGCTGCAGTCCCTCGGTTATCGATTACATACCCCACAAAATGCCCACCTGTGCTGTGGCTCTGCAGGCACTTACTCCCTGCTGCAACCCGAGATTTCGCGGCAGCTTAGAAAAAACAAACTGGACGCCTTAAGCGCAGTTGCGCCGGAGCTCATCATCACCGCTAACGTCGGTTGCGAGCACCACCTCAACAGTGCCAGTCCAACCCCTGTCATTCACTGGATTGAATTAATTGCAAATGATCTGGAACATTGTGATTAACAATACTTTCCCGACTTAGCGAATTTTTCTGCATAAGACGTTGGTTTTTTAAAAACTTAATCTAGACTTAGTCTGTTCAGTACTAAAATTATAATTATTCGAAACAATAATCATGACTGAACGACACTTTTATTAAAACACTGCACATCTCTTGCTGGATAAAATGATGACATCGATAAACAAATTACTGGCACTATGGTTACTTGGCCTCTTCATCAGCACCCCGTTACTGGCGAGTGAAGTTTCTCCCCTGCAAATCGACGGTGCCACCACCATCCGTTCCAGCGAAGCCAAGGCCCTGTTTGATCAGGGCATCCTGTTTGTCGATGTTCGTAGCGACGCAGACTGGGAAGCCGGACGCATTCCTGGAGCCATCCACCTGGATGTCAAAAAAACGTTGTCCGAAGCCACTCTGAGTGCCGAAGCCAGCAGGGATGATAAAATCGTGATTTACTGTAATGGCGAAAAATGTCTGAGAAGTGCTGAAGCTTGCATACTGGCAGTTTCCTGGGGCTTTACCCAGATTAATTATTTCCGTGAGGGTTTTCCTGCCTGGAAAGCTGGCGCTAACCCGACTGAATAAAGTCCAATATCATGACTTTTAAAGCACGCCTGTTAAGTATTATTTTTTTCGCCGCCTTTCTGGTCATGGCTGTGGTTTTTTATATTACCTATATCTCTCTGGATTTTACCGAAAACCGTTTCAGTGAAGCCGCTGTCCGAGGGAAAAGCGTACTCTGGCAGA
Source organism: Gammaproteobacteria bacterium (assembly GCA_014382695.1). GTDB lineage: Bacteria > Pseudomonadota > Gammaproteobacteria > JACNJF01. The sequence continues at coordinate 9,734 of JACNJF010000081.1, forward strand.
AAATTATCCAGGTACAGCTGGATCAGATGGAATCGGCGTCGAGCAACATAACGCGCGACCGTGATCTACTTAAAGCTCTGCAACAGTTAAAACCAGAAGCCGTACAGGAAGCCGCAATCACCTCGTTTAATCGTCTGAGTTCATCGCAGCTCATCTCCCGCTTACAGATTGCTGACAACACCGGTAATATTGTTTTTTCTTCACCCAATGAATTTAGCGGCCTTACCAGTAAATCGCTGGTGAAAAAGGCCATCCTCGAAAA
>JACNJF010000176.1 GCA_014382695.1 Gammaproteobacteria bacterium
CTTGCGGATCTGTGGTCATTGACACACTTTAAAAATACTGGCCTAAGCGATTATGCCCGAACTCACCTGTTTATCGATACGCGCAAGGGCATCATCACGCTGTGCTGGGTTTTGTTTCTGATACTGTCCTCTGCCGCTGGTTTATATCACTTTCTGGGCTATGACCAGCTGTACGTCTATTCTTCAGCGATACTCGCGATTCTTTCTCTACACATGGCAATCTCGGTCCGTGTGGTTACCGAAACCCGTGTTCTGTATCTGCTGGCAACCACCCTGCTGGTGATTAACGGCGTTGCAATGGTGCTATTAGCGCATCAATCCGGTGGTTTTAATTCCGCACTTTTTGCCAGTGTGGTGTTACTGTTTCTGGTGATGCCGCTGGTGCCCTGGGGCTTGCGTGAAGCCCTGCTGATCGTAATCCTGGTGTACGGAGTTTTCACCCTGTCGACCCTGAGTGTGAGTGGTCGATTCGATAGCGAAACGTTGTGGGTGTTGCAGTTTGTGATGCTCGGCGCTAGCCTGACGACACTGGTGGTTATCTCCCGTAACGCAGCTATGCGCAGGAATGACATTGAATCACGTTATGAGCTGGAACAGGCACATAACAGTATGCAATTACTGTCGCTCAAGGATCCGTTGACCGGCGCCTGGAATCGTCGATTTCTGGAACAGAAATTTAATGAAATCATTTGCGAGTTCTGCAAGACAAAACTGCCGGTTTTTTTTGTCACCATTGACATTAATAACTTCAAACCGCTGAATGATAACTATGGTCATGATTATGGCGATCTGGTGCTGAAACAACTGGTCAGACAGTTTGCCCAGTCATTTCAGCATAACGAATGCCTGATACGCCTGGGCGGGGACGAGTTCGCGATTCTAATGTCTTCCAGCCAGCCGCGCGCCAGCCTGAAACGGGTCGCTGAAAAATTAAGCCTCGACCCGCTGTTATATAGAGACAGTACCAGCGCTCCGATCACCTTAAGTATCGGTATCATTCAGATAGACTGCGAGCGTACTATTTCACTGGAAATGATATACCGTGAGGCCGACCAGATCCTGTATAGAGCCAAAAGTAAAAAGCGCGATGACTCAACCGAAGCCACCATTGAAATCTGCAGTGTGAGGTAACGACAGGTGTCCTTCTTTAACCGGCTAAGACGTCAGCAGAAACCACTGGATAGCGTATCTTCAAAACCGGGCCTGATTGGTCTGGATATCCGTAGCCATAGCCTGCATCTGTGTCAGTTACGCCCTGAAGCGAATAACCGCTTTACCATTATTGCCAAATCCAGCACCGGCTTTGATGGTTCACGCGAACAACTGCTGAATTCACCGAAGGCCTTTAAAAGTCTCATCACGCGCGCCACCCGTGGTAAAAACTTTAAGGGCAACAAGGTAACCGCCATCATTCCGCCTGATGACGTGCGCATTATTTTACTCAGCTATAAAGCCAGTGTGACGGATGTCGATGCCGAGGTTATGCGCATGCTGAGTCAGCGCGTTAAGGGCAATATCGATGACTATGTGGTGGATTACTTGCCAGTACGCAAAAACTCGACCGATGAAGAGCATATCGTGATGGCTTCGTTCGCACTTCGTAGCAAAGTCGAACAGTTTCTGGCTATGCTGACGGATGCAGGGCTACAGGTGCACTCACTGGATATAGGCCCATCGGCACTGCGACGGCTGATCAGCGTGCTCTACATCGATGATAAAACCAGTAATGTTTTGCTGATTAATACCGCCGATGACAGTAGCTTCCTGACCATCATTTCCGGGCGCCGCCTGCTGTTCGATCAGCCGGTTTCCTTCAGCTGTAATCAGTTACTGAAAGAAGTATCCAGCAGCCTCGATCTGCCCGTCGACAAGGTTAGCGAACTGATATTTAAACACGGTCTCAACTCCATTTCAGGAACAGACCATAAACTCGGCTCGCTCAACCAGTCGGATGTTTCCAACACGCTGCTGGAAATCCTTAAACCGGCATTTCTGAGTCTGGTCGAAGAGATTAACCGGGTGCTGATTTTTACCGCTTCTGAAACCCGAGGCATTCCACTAAGCCGGGTTTACCTGCTGGGCTGTCTGGCCCGTATTCCCGGTTCACATGAATTGATGATGTCGCTGCTGGATGTGCCGGTAGAGAAATACCCGACCGAGTTTTACGATATTTTCCTGGATGACAATGAAAAGACCGTGTCCTGGTCTAACCAGCTGCCCGAAATGGCTATAGCGACAGGCCTGGCCCTGCGTGGATTACAGCCAGATGTATGATATTGATCTGATACCACCCGAGTACCATAAAAAACAGCTGTACAGTGGCTGGCTAAAGATTGCCGGCTCTAGCCTGTTGATTCTGAGTGGCGTATTTATCGCTGCGTTTTTCTGGCTGCGCCTTGAGTCGGCAGGTATGCAACAAAAAATTGAGCAGTTGCAATCCGAAAAAACCATCTCCAATGCGACCCGCCAGCAAATAGAACAGCTCAATCAGCAGCAAAAAGATCTGACACAACAGCTTAATCTTCTCGCCGGTCTGCGTAGCGGAGCACCTGCCGAACAGATGTTCGTCACCATCGATGCGGCTTTACCGGCTAAAAATGTCTGGGTTACCGGATGGAAATTCCGTCGTGCAGGTACACCGGTTGAAAACGTCAATAAAACCGTCAGCACCGGTTACTTTCTGGTCATCCCGCAGGGCAGTAATGGCAGCCCGGGCAGTCAGCAGGAAACCTGGAAGATAGAAACCCAGATGACCATTCAGGGGCAGTCGATGGATCATGCTGCGCTTTCTGAATTTGTGCTCAATCTGACCCGTCAACCGGAGATTGAACAGGTGCGGGTTGTAAATACCCGGCTGGCCGAACTGAATAATATTAAACTGGTCAACTTCAGTCTGGAAATCGTGGTTTCCAGCTACCAGAGCAATTCATGATGGATGATTTTCTGGAACAGGCACAACCACGCACCATTGCCACCCTGCTGATCACTGTAGTTTTTCTACTGTGCACTATCCAGGTTCTGTATTTACTCTGGCCCCAGATCAAACAGTTTCGCGAGTTAAGCAGTAGTTATCAACTTCTACAGCAGGCATCGAGTAACGGATTGGGGCTGGATCAGCAACTACAGGTAACGACCGAAGAGGTCAAAAAATTATCCTATCAGCTGCATGGTGATATGTCGGGATTACCGGACAATCAGATGGAATCCTATATCATTGGACGCCTGCAGAAAGTTTCCTGGGCAAGTAATGTCGAACTGGCCAGTGTCGTCCCCGGTAAGGGGAAACAGGTGCAGATGTTTCAGGAAACCCTGTTCGATGTTCAGATCAATGCGACCTATTTTAATTTTTTTAACTGGCTGAAAACGATCAACCAGGAGCTGGGCTATATTGTAGTCAAGAAGTTTGAGATTCAGTCTCACGGAAGTCAGATTGAAAGTGACCCAAAGCTTAACATTTCGCTCACGCTGGTCTCTTACCGGATTGTGCGCAATGTTTAACCCTGACAGAATATTTCTCTGGTGCTTGTTGCTGACGCTACAGACAACACTCTGTCTGGCGCAGGAAGATAGCTCTGTTCTTAAAAAAAACCCATTCAGCCAGCCTGAATCACTCAAAGTTCAGCCTCGGGTTGCAGCGCCGCCTTCTCCCCCCCAGGCCGAACAAGCACCGCTGATTACCGAGTTTGTCCTCACGGCTACGTTGATTTCTGTTAATGAGCCTATGGCCATCGTCAATGGTGAGCTACTGCTGCTGGGCGAAGATGTGAAAGGTATGCGACTTATTCTGGTAGATGATGGTCGCGCAGTGATCCGCTATCAGGGCAAGCTGTACGATATTTCGGTGGACGATAACAACAATCAGCCAAGCACCAAAAGAAGGTTAAGATAATGACCATGAACCATTTAAAAGCTCCGCGTATTTTCCTGCTCCTGAGCCTGCTCCTGATGACGCCTGTCAGCCATTCCGATACCCTCACCCTGTCTTTACAGGATGTCGATATCCGTGTCGCGATGTTGATGCTATCCAAGCATGAACAGCTCAACATCTTTCTCGCGGAAGGAGTCGACGGCAATGTTTCGGTTAATTTCTATAATCTGGAAACGCTGGATGCGATCCACGCTATTGCCGAGTCTGCCGGGTTTGCGGTCGAGCAGCGTAATGGCAGTATTTTTATCATTAACCGTGAAGACGCCGGTAAATACCGTGACGGAAATTTAACGCAGGTGCGTACTTTCAAGGTGCAGTACGCCTCCACCAGTGAGATAGAGCCTATTTTGAAGGAACAGCTGTCCAGCTATGGATCAATAAAATCATTACCCGGCAATAACCTGCTGGTCGTTGAGGACTCGCCCCCCTTTTTAGACAAGATTGAAGCACTGCTAACTGAAATTGACCGTCAGCCCAAGCAGATATTGATCGAAGCCAAAATACTGGAAATCATTCTGACTGACAATCAGTCCTTCGGTTTTAACTGGTCAAAACTTTTTGATAGTACATCCTCCTCTGGCAGTATTGGAACACAGGGTCTGGCAACCACTACCGCCCCCGGCCTGTTTGCGCAGTATAATAATCAGAATGTAGATCTGGTACTGAATGCATTGAAAGAACGTGGCCGCTTACGCACCCTGTCCACCCCCAAACTGCTGGCAATGGAAGGACGTGAAGCCGAAACCGTAGTTGGAACCCGGCTCGGTTTTAAAGTCACCACCACCAGCAATCAGGTGACCACTGAATCCATCGAGTTTCTGGAAACCGGTATCATTCTGAAGGTAACCCCTTCGGTCGACCGCAGTGGCCGTATCCTGCTCGATATTCATCCCGAGGTGAGTGCCGGATCTGTTTCTGATGATGGCATACCTTCCAAGACGACCACTCAGGTTTCCACCCGCATGCTGGTTCCGGATGGGGAAACGGTATTCATGGGCGGATTGATACGCCGCAGCAGTAACAGTAGCCGCGAAGGTATACCCGGTCTGGGTGACATGCCTCTGATCGGCGGGTTGTTTTCGAACGATTCGAAAAATTTTACGACGACTGAAATTGTGGTACTGCTGACGCCCAGGATAGTCGATTTTGAAAAAACCGACGTCGAACAAATGTCGCTGATCAATGTGGAAACACTGGAACGGGTATTGATCCAGGAACAGCTTGAGATCGAAGCCAAGATGAGAAAGATTATGAATGATCAGGAATTTGATCCAGAGCGCTTTCATAGCAATTAACAATGCCCTGCCCTGGTTTAACCACTGCCTGAGCGAATCAGACTTGAGTTTCAAATCGCCTTAACATAGCGTATCAACACTACCCTGACCGACTCAGGAATCATGTTCTACCGGCACAGGAAAGAATATGTTTTATTATGCAGGGTCACCTGCTAATCGATATCCAGCTACAACTAAATGGGAAACAAGTCATGAGTTTAAATAACAACCCTGAACAGGAAGTCAAAAACGGTATTTATCACGCACCCTGGGAAAAAAGTTTCGAAAAAATCTTTACCCCTTTCGAAGAATTTATCCATCGCCAGACTACCAGTGGTCTGTTATTGATGGGTACTGCAGTACTCGCGTTGATTCTGGCTAACGGCCCGCTGCAATTAGCCTATGAACATCTGATTCATACCCTGGTGTCACTCAATATTGGTAGCTGGAAGCTGCAGATGACCCTGCACCACTGGATCAACGATGGACTGATGGCGTTGTTTTTTTTCGTGGTTGGACTGGAATTAAAACGTGAAATTCTGGTTGGAGAGCTGGCAAAACTGCGCAATGCGGCACTCCCGATCGGCGCGGCCATCGGTGGCATGGTGGTGCCGGCACTGATCTATTTCGCAATCAATCCGGATGGCTCTGCAGCGCGTGGTTGGGGTATTCCAATGGCAACCGACATTGCCTTTGCTATCGGCGCACTCGCCCTGCTCGCCGGTCGTGTGCCTAAAGCATTGATTACCTTTCTGGTTGCACTCGCCATCGTCGATGACCTTGGCGCGGTCATGGTTATCGCAGTGTTCTACACCGAAACCATCGCTCTGATCCCTTTATTATTTTCGCTCGGCCTGTTTGGCGTTCTGATGATGCTGAATATGAGCGGCATCCGTAAAACTGCGCCGTATTTCGTGATTGCGGTTTTTTTATGGTATGCACTGATGCTGTCCGGGGTACATGCCACTCTGGCTGGAATTCTTGGCGCGCTTTCGGTTCCCGCCGTAGCCAAATACAACCCGGAACGCTTCAGTGATCATGTGCGTGAATTGATGCAACGATTCGATAACAGCCATCAGCCCGGTAAAAGCATCATGACCAATGACAAATTACGCGCGGTGGTACAGACACTGGAAAATGGCGTGCATAGTGTAGAGGCTCCATTACAACGCCTGGAGCATGTCTGGCATATGCCTGTCGCTTATCTGGTGATCCCAATTTTCGCACTTGCAAATGCTGGCATTCCGATAGACTTTTCATCCCTCGCTACCTCTCTTAGCCATCCTGTACTGTTTGGCGTCATGCTGGGTCTGGTACTGGGAAAATTTATCGGGATTACCGGGGTCAGCTGGCTGATGCTAAAGCTGGGTCTGGCGGAGCTGCCGAAAGATACCCGCTTTACCCAGATTGCCGGCGTCTCACTGCTGGCGGGTATAGGTTTCACCATGTCGATATTCGTGGCCCAGCTCGGTTTTGAGGAAGACCCGCAATCACTGCTGATGGCAAAAACCGGCATTCTGCTGGCTTCGCTGATAGCAGGAATCGGTGGGTTTATCTGGCTGTATCTGGTGAGTAAGCCTGCACCTGAAAAGGCATAAACCAAATACTTTCGCCGCTACTTCGGTATGCGGCGGTTTTGCTTTGTTTAACTGTTTTTAGTGATTACCGGCCACGCCGCTTTCAGATAGATCACCATCGAATACAGGGTTAGTAAAGCAGCAACATAATACAGTATCAATCCGAGCTGAAACATCGGAATACCAAACAGTGCATGATGGTAGATCATCATGATCAGCGAGACTAACTGTAGGGTTGTTTTGGCCTTACCCACAAAACTGACCTTGATGGTGGCACGACTGCCCAGTTCAGCCATCCATTCGCGTAACGCCGAAACGGTAATTTCACGGCTGATGATAATAACGGAAGGAATCGCCAGCAGTGGTGATGGATTGGCATCCACCAGTAACACAATAGCGACGACCACCATTAATTTATCTGCCACCGGATCCAGAAAGGCACCGAAGGCTGATTCCTGATTCAGCACCCTGGCCAGATAGCCATCAAACCAGTCGGTAATACTCGCCACCGTATAAACGATGGCAGCAGCAGTAAAAGCCCAGGGCGCGGGCCAGTAGAACACGATCACAAAGACGGGGATCAGAAAGATGCGGAACAGGGTCAGGATAGTAGGGAGTGTTAGTTTCATAATTTATATTTTTTAGTCAACCGTGGAAGTTATCATAAATAACCTGCGCAGTTTCGCGATTAATACCTTTGATTTGAATCAGTTCTTCAATACCGGCGGATTTCACCCCCTGTAGACCACCAAATTTCTGCAATAACATCTGGCGTCTTTTCGAACCTATACCGGGAATGTCTTCCAGTCTGGACGTTGTGCGGGCTTTAGCGCGAGCTTTCCGATGGCCGGTAATGGCAAATCGATGGGCTTCATCGCGAATCTGCTGGATCAGTAACAGCGCAGGCGAATCCAGCGGGATATTCATGTCATTATAGTTTTCATCCAGAATACTTTCGTAGCCCGCCCGTCTGGAAGGTCCCTTGGCGATGCCGATCACTCTTAACCCCGGTTTGAGTTCAAAGATTTCCAGCCCTTCCAGAATATCCAGAGCGCTGTGTAGCTGTCCTTTACCACCATCGATAAATATCAGATCGGGTAATAATGCAGGCTGTTCTTTCAACTTGTCATAGCGTCGGGTTAGCACCTGCCGCATCGCCGCATAATCATCGCCATGCTGGATATCGCGAATATTATACAGCCGGTATTCCGACTTAACAGCGCCCTCCTGGCCAAACACAACGCAGGAAGCCTTAGTAGCTTCTCCCATGGTATGACTGATGTCAAAGCATTCCATTTTGTGTGGCGCTTCAGTCAGACTCAGCACTTCAATCAGGGCCTGATAACGCTTATTTAAATTACTCGCCGAGACCAGATGCCGACCTAGTGACTCTTCCGCGTTTTTCAGCGCCATCTGCAGCGCATGTTTACGTTTACCCCGCACGCTGGACTTGATCGAGATTTTACTCAATGCAATCCCGCTCAGGGTATGCTCCAGCAGTTGTTGATTTTCCAGCGCTTCATTAACCAGAATTTCACCCGGTATCGGATGCCGGGAGTAATGCTGTATCAGAAAGGTTTCGATGATTTCTGCGGATGAGGTTTCCAGTCGGGTGCGAATAAAAAACGCCCTGTTTCCGAGCGAAGTACCATTGCGGATCATGAACACCTGAATACAACTGACTTCCTGCTGCAAAGCACAGGCGATGATATCTATATTTGAATTAAAGCCGGTGACAAACTGTTTTTCATTCACCTTACGCAACTGCTCTATGTTATCGCGGTACTCTGCGGCCTTTTCAAACTCAAGCTTTGCAGATGATTGCTCCATCATCTCGATCTGATCCGAGATCAGCTTTTCATTCTGGCCCTTTAAAAAAAGCTCCGCCTGACGGATCTGCAATTGATATTGCTCAGCACTGACCAGACCGACACAGGGAGCCGTACAGCGTTTGATCTGGTATTGCAGACAGGGACGACTGCGGTTTTTATACATTGAATCTTCACAATTGCGTAACTTAAAAATTCGCTGCAGATGCTGCACGCTATAGCGAATCGCTCCAGCACTTGGAAACGGACCGAAAAACTGTCCCTTACTGGAGTTGGTAACACCTCGGTAAATTTTAAGACGCGGGTAGGCATGTCGCGTTAGCTGGATATAGGGATAGCTTTTATCATCGCGGAATAAGATGTTGTAGCGTGGGTTAAGGTTTTTAATCAGATCATTTTCGAGTATCAGCGCTTCACTTTCGGTGCGTGTATTGATGACTTCGATGGATCGAATATGACTCACCAGCGAGACTGTTTTGGGTGAAAGTCCGCTTGTGCGGAAATAGCTGGAAAGCCTTTTTTTCAGGTCCTTGGCTTTGCCCACATAGATAACCTGAAGTTGTTTATCAAGCATCCGATAAACCCCCGGCAGGTTATTGATGCTGGATAAAAAGGCCTGATGATCGAACCCCGAGGATATCGTTTGTGCGCTGTCCTTCATACCCGGGGAGAAAGTGACAACTTAGCTGACCGACGCGGGTATGGCCTGAGTAAACTCAACCATACCCTGCTCTACTGCGATTCGGATCAGGTCTACTTCGTTATGTGCATCCAGCTTTTCGAGCAAGCGCGAACGGTAGGTACTGACCGTCTTTGGACTCAGGCACAGCTTTTCGGAGATTTCAATATTCGACAGGCCATGCGAGATCATCAGCATCACCTGAAACTCTCTACGTGACAGTCGGTCTACCGGATTTTCCGAATTACCGGGTAATAGCGATAAGGCGAGCTGCTGTGCTATGCGCGGCTCAATATAGGTGCCGCCCTTATTCACCTGTTTGATGGCGGTAATCATTTCCTCGATATCGCACTCTTTGGTGAGATAACCCTTGGCACCGATCTCCAGTAGTCTTTTGGGGAAAGTCTGTTCGGTATGGATGGTGAGAATGATGATTTTCTGGCGCGGGTTACGCTGCAGGATACGGCGACTGGCTTCTACGCCACCGATTCCCGGCATGTTCACATCCATCAGGATCACGTCCGGATTGAGTTCCTGGGCAAGTCGAATGCTGGTTTCACCCGATTCGGCTTCTGCAATTATCTTTATCTGCTGGCTGTCTTCGAGTAAACGACTGATTCCATTTCTGACCAGGGCATGATCGTCGGTGATGAGTACTTTAATCATTAGCGGGAGCCTGTGTGA
>JACNJF010000063.1 GCA_014382695.1 Gammaproteobacteria bacterium
TAACCCAGAAATCGGCCAGCACCAGCAGGCCGAAGATCATCAACCCGGCACTCGCGATCATCTGCAGGGAAAGTGGAATTAAGGCCAGATATTTGCGCCATTTGGAATCACCGCCGATTGAACCGAACAGAGCGCCAAGTAGCGCCGAGCCACCGCCAACGTGCAGAATAGCACCGCCAAGTTTGACCTGAAACCAGTGGATCACCGCCAGCAGATAAAACAGCAGGGCCAGCTTTAAAACCCTCGGCAGCAGCGATTCAAATTTACGCCGCCAGCGATAAGCTGCCGTGCTGTCGTTGGACTTTTTATGCGATGACAGCAATACCATGTAGGCGAAATGCAGTAGTAGATAAGCCGCCACGGCATAAACTGCAATTTCGCGAAAAAACACCGAGGTCGCCACCTCGGGCTGAAACCAGTCAAACGGATAAAACAGCGAAAATATAAACCCGGAAACCACCATCAGCGCCACAAATCCCATCACCAGGCTACGCAGTATGATTGAGAAAAAAGACAGCGCACTGATGCCATTCCCGGGTGTCAGGTAGTCTCCATTCTGACGCAGATGGCGTAGCAGCGATGCCTGGTTGCGGTTGTCTTGCTGGTCTTCGCGCTGGAAGTTTCGCCCTTCGGTGCCAAATGGAAAGTCATCCTTGCCTACCCCAAAGCTGGAACTCTGACTGCCGTGCTCTTTCCATAGCCCGCTCCATAACCAGGACAGGGCACCGCCCATATAGCCACCGCCGGATACGCTGGAGAGATAGTCAAAGTTCTTCAGCTTGGAACGTGCCGCCAGAGCCTGCATCACCCCCAGACAGAAACTGGCTGAGCGAATACCGCCGCCGGACAGCGCGATGCCCCTGATATGGTTACGATCGAAACCCTTGCGATGCTGTTCCAGATAAGACCATTCCTGTTCCAGCAATTCCTCCGCACCCGCGTAATCTGCACCTGATTTATAGGCAATATAATTCTTGTTCATCGCGATCTCCCTGTCTGGTTTTTTTCATCTACCGCTGAATTTATACAGGCATCGTCTAATCGTCCGGATTCAGGTTATATTCATCAAATCCCTATACACTATCGACTGCCTGCTGTAACAGTGTAATTATCTTACTCTTCTGATTCAATTTAAGTGGACTGATTGTATGAACCTTTTCTTCCGTTTTGGGCTTATTGTGAGCCTGCTATCGAGTACCGTCGGTGCCGAAACTCGTTCAACCGTGAATGATCAGACCGATCTATTTCTGACCGTGTATAACGCCGGACGGGCACTCGTGCGCGACCATCGCAAGCTCACCCTGAGCCAGCCCGATCAGCGCATCGCGCTGATGGATGTGGCGGAACGGATCATGCCGCAAACGGTCTCGATCGATGGGCTGGAAGTGCTCGAACAGAACTACGACTTCGACCTGCTGTCACCGCAGTCACTGATCAATAAAAACATCGGCAACCAGGTACGCATCGCGCGCCGCTCCAGCACCAGCGGAGAAAACCTGGAATGGAGCGAAGGAAAAATTCTTTCTACTCAGGGCGGCGTTATCCTGCAGATGCAGGATGGCAGCCTGGAAATCCTTGACCCTGACTCGCGCTACCACATGGTATTTGATGAAGTCCCCGCCAACCTGCGCACAACACCGACTCTTTCCCTGCTGCTGAGTCAGCCGGTAAGCGGCACCCAACAGCTGGAACTCACCTACCTGACCACCGGTCTGAGCTGGCAAAGCGATTATGTGATGCAACTGAATGCCGATGAAAACAGCGCAACACTGGATAGCTGGATCACACTCAATAATCAAAGCGGTATCGCTTATCAGAATGCGCACCTGCAATTGCTGGCCGGAGAAGTCAATATGCAGCAACCGATGCGGATGGAGATGATGGCAGACGCTGCCATGTATCAACGCAAGTCCATCAGCCCGGTCGCCGAGCAGGCGTTACATGGCTACCACCTGTACACCATCCCGCAGCGCACCACGATCCAGAATCAGCAGTCGAAGCAGATCAAGCTGTTTGCCAGTCCTGCGTTTGCAGTGAGCAAAAAGCTGCTCGATCAGGCGAATGTCGATAGCCATGGTCTGAACACCCAGAAATCAAAACCAGAACAGTTTCTGCTGTTTAAAAACAGTGCACCAGAACTTGGTCTCGCGCTGCCCAAAGGAACCCTGCGGGTGTACGCCAGGGACGATGCCGGTAACAGCCAGTTTCTGGGAGAAGACAGCATTGCGCATACGGCGGTTAACGATGCGCTGGAGATCAAGCTCGGCCGGGCGTTTGATCTAAGCGTAGAACGCAGCACCACCGACTTCCGCCAGTTGAGTAAAAAACAGACCCAGCTAAGCCGCTCGATAAAAATCAACAACGGTAGTAAACAGACGCAAACACTCATCCTGTCTGAAGTCATGCCGACCCAGAGCTGGCAGATTTTGCAGGCGACGCAGAGCTATACCAGAGCGACCCCGGCGAGTGCGGATTTCACCATCACTTTACCGCCATTAACCGAACTGACGCTCAGCTACGACGTTGTCATCACCTATAATTAAGAAGCTCCCGGTAAGCGCTGTACAGAGGAAGCGCATTGATGCGCCGGTCTATTTCGTCGATAACCAGAAAATACGCTGCTGATTCGGTATTCTGGTAAGTCTGGGCAAACTCGCGCTGGGTTAGATTCTCCGCCAGTAAAGAAATATCCGGGAAAAAACTGGCTTCGGAGCGCGCGCTTTTGAGTTGATTCTGTAACAACAGCGCTCCCCCTGCGGGATCTATCGCAATCGACGCAAAATGCAATCCGGCCCGATCGGCGGCAATATCGACAAAACTAAATCCGCTCCCGCCACGGTCCATATCGCTGATCTCCTTAATTTCACCCAGCGACAGACTGATGCCTCTATTCGTCAGAATCTGGATAATGCTGGAGTATAAAAAATGCAGTTTCAGGTCTTTACGCCCGCCCAGCTTTACATTAATTTTTTTACGGGAACCGGCTGGAAGATTAACCACATTCTGCAACGCCCTGACCAGTTGATGATCTCCCAGAAATAACCCCAGCGCAATCAACGCAGTTTCATTCTGACGGGCCGCTGCGGCCGGATCGGCGTAAGACTTTACACTCGCGGCCATCAACAATGGCTGTAAAAAATCGAACACAGAAAAAACAGCTCTATCATTATTGTTGGCAAGCTTTGCCAGGTAAGCATAATAGAACGCTATATTTTTAATCTCTGCATCAGACAGCAGCTTGCCCTGATGCTGCTTTATCTGGCCGAAGATACCCTCCAGCAATGCCTGACGGTCAATACCCTCAGTAAACTCCAGAAAAATTAAGCGGTCATTGAATCTCGATTTTTTTATCAGCCTTCTAACCGGCTCTACACTTTGCTGATCCAGCCACAACGGAAGCGAAAGCGCTAATAATTTTAGCCCGATTTTATTACTGACACTGATTGATCCCGCGCTCAGGGTACCGGACGTTAAATCCTGCGGATCAACAAAACGTACCGAAACATTCACGTATTTACCCAGAGGATTGTCCGGTATTTTTAGCGTAAACGCGTACAGCAACTGATCATTCTGTTTATCTAATCGGGTCGATAACTGAGGTATTAAATGACTTAATAAGCTGAGTAACTCAGAAACCTGATCAATCGATATCACCAGCCCCCGACTATTGTTGATAAATTGCTGCCGGGTATATTTTACGGTGTTTTTTGCGCGGCGTAGCGTATCCGGTGATATAGCCTGATAAGACGATACCAGAGGCTGATCTTCCAGCAACAAAAAAGCCACTGAAACCAGAGCGCTCAGGAGACCGATTAAAAAAACCAGGAGTAGATTACGAATTTTCAATGAATAACAATATGCTGTTGAGCGCTTCAACTCTGATGGACTGCCGTTTAGCTGTCAAGCAAAGCTTACACCTGTAACTGCGCAAGGTTTCGATACAGTTCCAGTGCCTGTGGATTGGCCAGAGCACCGATATTCTTCACCTCACGGTTATGCACCACTTCACGTACCGCCAGCTCAACGATTTTACCGGATTTGGTGCGCGGAATTTCGGCCACCTGAATCACCCTGGCGGGCATATGCCGGGGCGTACAGTGCTTCCGGATCGTACTACGAATACCGTCGGTTAAGGCTTTATCCAGCGTCAATCCCGGCTTTAGTACCACGAACAATACCACCCGTACATCGTTATCCCAGTCCTGTCCAATCACAATAGATTCGACAACCTCGGGGATCTGCTCGACATGCCGATAAATCTCGGCCGTACCGATACGCACACCACCCGGATTCAGGGTCGCATCGGAACGCCCATAAATCACAATGCCTTCATGCCGGGTCAGCCGGACATAATCACCATGATGCCAGACGTTCGGAAACTCAGAAAAATATGCAGCATGGTACTTTTCACCCGTTTCATCACCCCAGAAACACAGCGGTTGAGACGGAAAGCTATTGGTGCACACCAGTTCTCCTTTCTGCTCAACCACCGATTCACCCTCCGTCGAAAACACTTCTACCGCCATGCCGAGGCCACGACACTGACTTTCACCGCGATACACAGGAAGCAGTGGATTGCCCAGCACAAAACAGGAAACGATGTCGGTTCCTCCCGAAATCGAAGCCAGATTGACATCTGGCTTGATCGCATCGTAGACATAGTCAAAGCTTTCTGGTGCCAGCACCGAACCGGTTGAGCAGATGGTTTTCAGCCCCTGCAGACGATGCGATTCCTTTGGTGCCAGCTGTGCTTTTTTGAGTGCGTCGATATATTTGGCCGAGGTCCCAAACAACGTCATATCCACCCGCTCAGCATAATCCCACAGCACATTACCATCCGGATAAAAGGGGGCTCCATCGTATAAAACCAGCGTCGCCTGCGTTGCCAGCGCGCTCACCAGCCAGTTCCACATCATCCAGCCGCAGGTGGTAAAGTAAAAAACCCGGTCTCCCTGTTGAATATTGCTATGCAGACGATGCTCCTTTAAATGCTGCAGCAATACCCCACCCGCCTTATGCGTAATACATTTGGGCTTTCCGGTGGTACCCGAAGAATACATGATATACAGAGGGTGATTAAAACCATTCAGTACAAATTCGATTTCAGCGCTCTGATTGTGTTCCAGAATAGTACCCCAGCGCAGACCCGAGGGTGATCCGGGCAGGCTCGTCAGCGGGATTTCAACGATCTGTTGCAGGGATGGAAGGCGCTGCAGGATCGCGCCAACTTTCGGCCGGATATCAATGGTTTTACCGTTGTAAAAATAGCCATCCACCGTAAACAGGATTTTCGGCAGGGTCTGACCAAATCGGTCGACCACCGACTCTTCACCAAAATCCGGTGAGGTTGACGTCCAGATTGCACCCAGACTGGTCGCGGCCAGCATCGCAACGACCGTCTCAGGTATATTCGGCATAAAGGCCGCGACCCGATCGCCTGACTGTATCCCCTGCTTTTTTAACCAGGCGGCAACGGCAGCCACCTGCTGATACAGCTCATTAAAACTCAGCTGCTGGGTTAAGCGGTCTTCGGCCTGAAAGTAAATTGCAACCCGGTCACTTCGCTCACGCAACAAATTTTGGGCAAAATTGAGGCGTGCATGAGGAAACCAGACGGCCTGTTCGATGTTATCGCCATTAACCAGTATGGTCTCGCCTCTGACTCCGATCACATCACAGAATTCCCACAGTAAAGACCAGAACAGCTCTTTTTCATTCACTGACCATCGATACAGTTGTGCATAATTCTGCAGCTGTATGTTCGCGTGTTCATTCACGAAACACACGAAATGTGTCAGGGTAGCCTGTTCAATAGTGGTTTGATCGGGTGACCATAATGCTGCTTCAGAATTCATAGTTTTATCCCCCCGCTTTTGCAATAAGTGTGACGAACTATGTACAAAATCAAAAATACTTTTATCAACTATCGTTAAACCATGGTTTTATCAAGCCCTTTAATGGGCATAATATTCAACTTATTTGTACCCAAAACGATTGATTGTATGCTATATATTTGTAGAATCAGTTTGGTATAACTAAAACCTATAATAACTCCCAACTCACCGAGATTTTTTATTGTGAAATTGCAGCAACTCCGTTTTCTTGATGCCGTCGTCCGTAATAACCTGAATGTTTCCTCAGCTGCCGAAGAGCTTTACACCTCTCAACCAGGCGTCAGCCACCAGATTAAATTACTCGAAGAAGAGCTGGATATAAAAATATTTGAACGCTCAGGAAAAAAACTGACTGGCATTTCACCCGCCGGTTATGCGGTGATGGAACATGTTGAGTCGCTGCTGAACAACGTAAAAAGCATTAAACAGGCCGCACGCGAATATTCAAATGCCAACCGCGGTAGTCTGTCGATCGCAACCACACATACCCAGGCACAATTCATATTGCCGCCGATATTACAGAAATACAGTCAGAAATACCCTCGTATCGACCTGCAGATCCATCAGGGAAACCCCAAGGCCATGTGTAAACTGGCCGCTACAAATTCGGTAGATTTTGTACTCGCCTCTGAAACTATCGATGAGTTTGATGAGCTGATTACGATTCCGGCGTATAAATGGAACCGTTATATTGTGGTGCCTAAAGGCCATGGACTCACCGCCAAGTCAGAAATAACCCTGGCTGATCTGGCAGCCTATCCGATTCTAACCTATATGCTGGGACTGACCGGTCGCTCCAAGCTGGACAAGACCTTTCACGATGCCAATCTGGAGCCCAACGTGGTGTTTACCGCCACCGATTCGGATGTCATCAAAACCTATGTACGACTGGGATTTGGGGTCGGTATCATCGCCGAAATGGCGAAAGGACAGAAACATGATGACGAACTCGACTGTATCAGTGCGCGGCATCTGTTCCCCGATAGCCAGATTAAGATCGGCTTCCGCCATTCACGTCATATCTCAACCTTTCAATATGACTTTCTACATATGATGATTCCCTATCTGGAAATGGAAACCATCAAGGAACTGGTGCATACCAAGGCACTCAACGATCGCAATAAAATACTCGCTCAATACACCATTCCAACGTATAAAAATGTCACCCATGAGGAACCCTGATTTTACGTCAGGAAGACTTTGACACCTTATTTATGGACAGGTCACGCCTGTCCCGCCTAAGCCACAATAGCCTGTCGGATTTTTTGCCAGGTATTGCTGGTGATATTCTTCTGCGTAGTAAAAAGGACTCGCCGGCAGTATTTCGGTGGTTATAGCAGGGAATCCTCTGCGCTTGAGCGCAGCCTGATACTCTGCCTGAGTGGATAAAGCCTGCTGCTTTTGTTGATCCGTATAATAGTAAATGCCGGAACGATACTGGGTCCCGCGGTCATTGCCCTGTCCCATACCCTGGGTAGGATCATGTGATTCCCAGAAAACCTTGAGTAAGCGCTCAGTGGTCACGAGTTCCGGCTGATAAACCACCAGTACCACTTCGTTATGCCCGGTCATACCGCTGCACACCTCCTGATAACTGGGGTTACGGGTGATGCCCGCACTATAGCCCACCGCGGTGCTATACACCCCGTCCAGCAACCAGAACTTACGTTCAGCACCCCAGAAACAGCCCATACCCAGGATAATTTTTTCACAGCCGGCAGCAAAAGGTTCCACTATTGTGTGCCCGTTAACCGCGTGTTTAGCCGTTATGCTGATCGCAGTATCGCGTCCGGGCAGTGCCTCAGCAGGCGAAGGTAGAGTCATCGCCTTAAACATCAGTACAGGCGATAGGTTTGAATCGAGGAAGGATCGAAGCCGCATAGTTCACACAGGGCTTTCAAATCCAGCACCTTGAGACTTCTGGAAGCAATCTCGAGCAGTCCTTTTTCACGCATGGTTTTCAGGGTGCGGTTGACATGAATCTTGGTGAGACCGGTAGCATCACCGATATCTTCCTGCGACAACGGGAAATAAATTTCGTTTTTTTCCTTTTCGTTATAAATCGACTTGATGCGATAAAAAAGCTCCGCGCAAAAGAACGCGATGCGCTCAATCGCCGATTGCTGGCCGATCGTCAGTAATCGACTCTGGCAGATATTCATATCACGCGCATTCAACTCTGACAGGCGCTTCGCCACACTCAGGTTCTTGCGTAACAGTTCAGGCATCTGCTGGCGTGAAAACGCACACAGAACCGCATCGGTCAGACTCACTGCAGAATGATTCATCGCCCCTTCCAGGTTGGCCTGAAATCCGAGCATGTCACCCGGTAAGGCTATGCGCAGGATCTGGCGGCGACCATTGCCGAGCGTTTTATAGGTCGCAAACCAGCCATGATAAACTGTGAACATAAACTCACTGGTCTGACCTTCTCGATAGATTTCCTTACGCGCCTGTACCGTATATTGCTGCGAACGGTATTCTGAAGTCCAGGACAACTCACTCTCCGCGACACCATGAAAAAGGGTCAGTCTGCGAATTGAGCATTCGCCACACTGTGTAGGGTTGTGTTCAATTTTTATTAAACTATTTTTGATTTCAGCCATGATTTTATATTTATGTTATCTCTATCCAGGCAGGAGCATGGTCAGAGGGTTTAGGCATCGAGCGAATATCATAATCGATTCCTGCTGCGGTAACACCTGTTTTCAACGCTTCTGTCACCATCAGGTGATCGATTCGTAATCCACGCCGTGGCTCTCGCTCAAACCCCTTGCTGCGATAATCAAACCAGCTGAATAGATTAGCCTCCTGCGGATGGCATAAACGAAAGCCATCGTAATAGCCGAGCTCGCATAGAGACTGGAACCACTCGCGCTCTTCCGGAAGGAAACTGGTCTTGCCCGTTTTCAACCAGCGTTTGGCATTATCTTCACCAATGCCTATATCCCTGTCATCCGGCGCAATATTGTAATCACCCATCACCACCACCCGTTGCTGAGGATTGTGACGCTGCCGCAGGAAAGCATTTAGATCGGCGTAATACTGCTTCTTGGCCGGAAACTTAACCGGATGGTCGCGCGACTCTCCCTGTGGAAAGTAACCGTTATAGATATACCACTCCTCGCCATCGACCCTGTAGCATCCGCCGATAAAACGTTTCTGCGCGCTGTCATCATCGCCCGGAAAACCCAGCTGTGGTTCGATACAGGCGCTACGCGATAACAATGCCACTCCATAATGTGTCTTTTGTCCGATGAAAATAGCCTGATAACCAAGTTGCTCGATCGCCTGCAGCGGAAACTCATGATCCTGTACCTTGGTTTCCTGTAAACCGATGAACTCCGGAGCGTGTTTTTCAATCACCGCCTGCAGCTGAGGCAGGCGTAGTCGCACACTGTTAACATTAAACGTTACTATTTTCATTCACAGGGCCCCTACTTTGTAATATCAGATCTTTTAAGGTTTTTTCCGCCAGCAGTTGCTGCAGACTCCGCTCTATATCCAGTTGTAATTGCGATACAACAGCTGCTTTTTGCAGCTGGTTCTGCAGCCCTTTATCATCCGCATTGCGTGCGGCCCTGAGGATATCAATTAATTTGATCTTTTCACTATCCTGCAGCAGTAGATAGCGGCTTTCGATTTCTGCAGAACGCGCAATTAAACCAAAACTTTCAAGGTTATTTAACATACCAACTGTCATGACCTGAGGGATTTTAAGGCGTGCGGCAAGATTTTTCCGGGTCGGCACAAAGCCATCTGGAAGTGAGTATTGCAGGCCGATTTCAAGCATCAACTGAAAGGCCAGATTTTCCCGCATCACTGCACTGATGGCGATCGACTCATCATCCCATTGGACCTTTTCCGGATGCTGATGATAAAACGCGATACTCGCGCCAATCAGCAGGATCAGCCATCCAAGATAGAGCCAGATCATGAACAGCAGCAGAATCGCAAAACCGGAATAGATGGCGGTATAAC